>JARFXP010000012.1 GCA_029194675.1 Nitrospira sp.
ACCCCAAGGCCGAGAGTCTGTAAAAGTGTAACTCATTCAAATCATTGGGATGCTGGCGTAGCTCAATCGGCAGAGCAGCGGTTTTGTAAACCGCAGGTTGGAGGTTCGATTCCTCTCGCCAGCTCCATAGCTTTCCCCGACATTTCAGCGAGTTGCAGGAGAGGTCTGTTCTGGGAGTTCTGTACAAAAGCCCCGTCTGCTACCACTTTGCTACCACGTGCTACCGCCCGCTCTGATTGAGACGGTAGTGCGTCAAGGCGATCCAATGCACCGGGTGCTTTCTTCTTCAGCCATCTCCCATAAGTGCTCACTGTTAATTCAATCGTCGCGTGTCCCAATTGCTCTTGAACGTACGGGGCTGGGACACCCTCGGAAAGCAGGATCGAGGCGTAGGTATGGCGCAAACAATGAGGGGTGAAGTGTGTCGGCAACTTCGATGCCTTCAACGCATGGGTCATGCCCTTGCGCACATTTGCCGGATCGAGTGGCGTCCCCACCTTGCTCACGAATAGCCACGAAGGACGATTATTCCATCCATATTTGAGCGTGTCTTGTTTGCGCGCCCGTATATGAGATCCCAGCGTTTCCGCGAGGGAACGCGAGACATCCACCGTCCGCCCATGGCCAGACTTCGGCGTATCAAGCGCTCCATCTTCCGAAAAGGCACGGGCAATACGGATTGTCTTGCTATGAAGATCCACATCCTCAACTTGGAGCGCCAAGGCCTCCCCTAACCTCATGCCGGTTCCGGCCAATACGAAGAAGAGAGGATAGTAGCGTGGAGCTTGCTGCAAGACCGTAGCAAGGAAGTGTTGCCGCTGGACCTTGGTCATCGCCTTGATCTCTTCTTGGCGCGTCGTCTTTGAGACCGTCAGCTTCAGCACCCGTCCCAGGTTCGCAGCAGGATTGGCCGCGATCAGTCCGTCTTCAATCGCAGCGTTGAGCATCACCCGCAGCACAGCCTGAATGTTCCGCACCGTTCGCTTCTCAAGACCGGCTTGAAGTTTGTCTGCTAGAAACACCTTGATTCGTCCACGGTCCAAGTCACGAACGCGAATCTTCTCGAACCGGGGGGAAATATGAAGGTCAAGAATTTCGGTGTAGCGGGCGAGGGTGCGCGGTTTGACGGTTTGGCCAATAAGTCGCTTCCAATGCTCAGCATATTCCATCAGGGTGCTGGAAGCCGGAAGAGTAGAGGTTACTCGGTGACGTGCTTCTGGTCCGACTTTATCTCGGTGGGCATCTGCATCGGTCTTCCGGTCGAACGTCTTCCAATGACGGACTCCAGCCCCATCGCGCCAATCCACCACATATTTGCCGCGCCGTTTTCGCACACAAGCCATACATCACCGGCTATTGCGGGACTTCAGTAATCGAATCACAGGTTGCATCGCTTCTCGAAGTGCCAATTCATTGCGTTCCCATCAGGCCACGAGGACAGGATACGATTCGTATACTGCTAGTTTCAACCACCATGTTGGGCCATATACGCGTGCAAATCGGACGGTTTCACCCTCACCGATTTTCCCAGTCGGATGGCCTTCAGCTCTCCGTGACGGCACAATTCATAGGCGCGATATTGGCTGAGCTTCAGTCTCGCTGCAACTTGCCCGATCGTGAGCAAATCCTCGTCGCTCGCGCTGTCTGCGGAGCCCATTAGAGCTCGCTGAACCAGCAACGGCTGAAGCGACGCGAGTCCGATCAACAGTGCCTGCGCGATCTCCGGTGGCAGGATCGCCGCCTTTGCGGGGTCCTGGATCAATTGATCAAGGCTCGGTGGTGTCATGATCTCGCTTCCCCTTTACCTTAGTAGCGTGACAATGCTCGGCGGTTCCGTTTGATTGCTGTCAGGCAGTCAGCCGACTTCACGACGTGCGAGCTCGATAGCCAGCGGTCGAACTCCTCTCGCTTCACCAGGATCTTCCATGCGAGCACGATCTTCGCGCCACACGAGCACTTCTGTGACGTCATACCGTGTGCCTTAGACGAAGAGATACAGAAATCGTGTGGCACGGTGAGACTTATGAGCGGGTTCAGAATTTATAACCATACCGAAAAGGTAGGGGGCCGCAGAAAGGAAGGGATTCCTCAACAGTGACCGTCACAGTCCATACCCGTTGACAGCAGATTACCCATGACCGTAAGAAATTTTCCGAATCTCCAGAAGAAGTCAGTACTTAGGGAAGGTCTGATTTATTCCCCTTTCCTGATGTGCTAAGAGAAGTGCGGCACTGAACGGGAGGCGCGCCCATGCATCAGCAGACCTTTGCAGAAGTCCCCTTCGAGCAATATCGCAAACCCACCCGCCGCGAGCGGTTCCTCGACGAGATGAATCGCGTGGTGCCGTGGGCCAAATTGGTCGCGGCGATCGAGCCGGTCTACCCCAAAGCCGACGGGCCCGGGCGTCCGCCGGTCGGGATCGAACGCATGCTGCGCCTCCATTGTCTCCAACAGTGGTTCAACCTGTCAGATCCGGCGGTGGAAGAAGCGCTGTATGACTCCCGCGCCATGCGGCAGTTCGTCGGGATTGATCTGGGCCGTGAGCCCGTCCCCGATGAGACGACGATCTGCAAGTTTCGGCATCTGCTGGAGACGCACGAGTTGGGGAAACAGCTCTTTGCCGGGATCGGGGAGTATCTGACCCAGCAGGGGTTGCAGGTGAGTCGAGGCACCATTGTGGATGCGACCATCATCAGCGCGCCCAGTTCGACCAAGAATCGGACGAAGGAGCGAGATCCCGAGATGCATCAGACGAAGAAGGGCAATCAGTGGTACTTCGGCATGAAAGCGCATATCGGTGTGGATAGCCAGGTATTACCGGAGTTGCTGCATGGCCAGGAGACCCGCGTGTGGGGCGATGCCGCCTACAGTGGGCAACGCGCGGTGCTTCGACAGCACGCCCCCCACGCCAAGAGTTTCATCCAGACCAAAGCCCATCGCCATCGGCCGCTGAGTGAGGAAGAACGGGATCGCAACCGCACCAAGTCGAAAGTCCGGGCGAAGGTCGAGCATGCGTTCTTGGTCATCAAGCGGATCGTCGGCTGGGTCAAAGTCCGGTACCGGGGGCTAGCCAAGAATACCCACTGGCTCCAGATCAGCTGCGGCTTAGCGAATCTGTATGTGGTACGACGGCGGCTCTTGGCGGGCACGTAGGGAACATGTGTCCGGGGGCTGGCAGCGGGCGATCGGCCAGTGGATACGCCCAACCAACAGGCTCTCGAAACAGCCGATGCCCACCGAATTCGTCCTGGTGATGACCCCAGAAACAGAATTCCGAGTGGACACGTGAATTAATCAGACCTTCCTTAGCAGTACACTCCAATAACCAGCACATAATGCAAGAATGGCCAGTTGCCGACAGGGAAACTCATGAGGACGAGATGACCACAAGAACACCGCCCCGGGAGTTCATGGATAGGATTCGCAACGATGCAACCACGCTCCAGGAGAGGATTCCAGCTATGGTTTGGACTCAGTTTTAGTCCGTCCAAGATTGAATTCACCGTCGATAGGGTAAAGTTTTCCAATACATGGCCAATTGTCTATGGCTTGGTACGAGTATCTGATTGGTCGCGTCACTCGGAGCTACTTGTGATCGATGCATTGCTAGAAGGCAGCTTCGCTCCCCGCGGAGGCTTTCTCGCTGTCAAGGCGATTCCTAAGCCCTTCCGAGAGTTCCCCACAAGTCCTTGCCAGAACAGCGAAACCACTCTCTAGGAGTGGCGTTTGGATGTTTTTTGTACTCAGTTTAGCTCAGTTCAATTGAGGGGAATTGGGGCCTATTTTGCTCTCAAGAGAACACGCCGGGAACACGTAGGGTTTTTCTGTAGAGATGTCGGAGGCTCGCGACGCAGGCTGACCAGTCGTGCGAAGCGCTCGTCCCGCCTTTCTGTGTCGTGGTCGCTCTTTCGCCTGTCTGGGAGGCTCCACGCGACAGTACGGCGCAGCTCTTCCGAAAAGGTTGTTGATCTCCTCGCAGGGCGTTAGGACCCATCGTACAAATCATCAACAACAACCGACTTAAGGCCGACTCTAAGTTTCTTGGAATGACTCAAACTGCTTGACTGCACTTGAGATATCACGCTCATAGGTTGGGTAGCGTGACGAAAAACCAGACTAGAAAGATGGCAAGTGCCAGTAACAGCCCTGTAAATGCGATCGAGTCGATTTTATTCCTGGTTTGCTTTGTCATCTTGTTCCTTATCTTGATGAGCATGTGAGGGAGAGGTCGGGGAACTCTACAATCATGGCACCCTCCGCTGAGCTCAGATCAGCGCCGATGGGTAGCCAGAATCTCTATCTACGTTCATCTTGCTCCTCATCGGCGTCGCCCTCGGTCGATTCCCCTTTTGAAAGCAGCTCTTCTATCTGCGCTTCGTGGCACGTTAAGTCCTTTGCATTGAGCGCCTTCCCGCCGACCTTGCTGGATTGGTGAGGCTTGCCTACCCTTACGTTTTGACGACTTTCGTTCATGTCAGGCTCCGATCATGCCTTCCGTGATGGTGCCCTTATCCCCATGTGCGATGCAACTCGCTCACGTGCTCCACCCCGTTGGTCTTGTCGATGACCCACTGCGCGTCATATGACGGCAGACGACGGCAGTTAGGACGCCGGAGCCGGATCCTTATATCCGATGTAGTTTCCTGTCCAGTGGGAATAGCGTCGATTGACCCACCTGCGCACTTCCTCTTTCTGCAGTTCTCCATACCGCTTTTGAATGACCGAACTAAACGTCGCCAAATCCCCTCGGATCTCCGTCAAATCCTCCGCTGTAATCTTTGACCAGTAATCCTTGAGCGGTGTTTTCAATTGCTCCCAGAATTGTCCGAACTGTTCCTGGTTCATACGAATCTCCTTTGCCATGATGTGGGAAACCACCATCTGTCCAAGGCCCACCTTCGCACTCACGGCTCGTGGACAGAACGGACTTCTGGCGTAAAAGCGGCGGAGACCGGGGAATCAGACGCGCAGGAATAGGAGAGACGCGCGAGAGATGGGATAGTCGGCGTGGCTCAATACGTCACATTCACCCTACAGGGCCAACCACGGTCGTGTCAAATGGAGTCAATCGTGAATGTCTACGCGCTTGATGGGTAAAAACCGATGTCGATTATCCGTTCATGGTTGGCGATGTTTCAGATTCGGTAGGCCGTGCCACTCCAATACGATGGTATTGCCCTAACGGTCGGGATGTGCGCAGAGTGCTAGAGCACAAGTTGGGCATACAACAGTCTAGACAATTGCAAGATCCTAAGCACCGAACGCATGGGCCATGATTCGATGATTAGTAGTATTCGCACGTTCTTAAGACTGGAATCCGCCAGCGGCATTCTTCTGATGTTTGCCGCAGGCCTCGCCATGGTATGCGCCAATACCGGCCTGAAGCATCTGTATGAAAGCCTGTTGCAGATTCCCGTCGCGGTTCAATTTGGAAGCTTCCACATTCACAAACCTCTTCTCCTCTGGATCAATGATGGTCTAATGGTGCTGTTTTTCTTTCTAGTCGGGATGGAGTTGAAACGGGAATTCCTGGAGGGGGAACTATCCGATAGGGCCAATGTGGGGCTTCCGGCGCTGGGTGCTCTCGGGGGGATGGTGGTTCCTGGATTCATCTATTGGTGGGTCAACTATGACAATCCCGCCGGTATGGCGGGCTGGGCCGTTCCTATTGCCACCGATACGGCCTTCTCCTTGGGCATTCTCTCTTTGCTGGGTCAGCGTGTCCCGCTTTCCCTGAAGGTATTTCTGGTATCACTCGCTATTTTTGATGATGTCGGCGCCATTCTGATCATTGCTTTCTTTTTTTCTTCGAATCTCTCTACGACCATGATGTGGACTGCGGCGGTCTGCTTGGTGGTCCTCCTCTTTCTGAATCGAAAGGGCGTCACGGCCATTCCCCTCTATGCCTTGGTCGGCCTTGTGATGTGGACTGCGGTGTTGAAGTCCGGCGTGCACGCCACTTTGGCTGGTGTCCTTCTGGCAATGTTTATTCCCCTCACAGATGTCAGGAACAAGTCTCATTCACCGCTTCGGACCCTGGAGCAGGAACTTCACACCGCAGTGGCGTTTGTCACGTTGCCCCTGTTTGCCTTCTTTAATGCCGGCGTCTCCCTGAGTGAGGTATCTCTGGAAAGTCTCTTACATCCGGTCTCCCTGGGCATCACGTTGGGGTTGTTTCTCGGCAAGCCGCTGGGCGTCTTTTTGTTCTGCATGGCCGGGATCCTGCTGGGGATTGCCCGTCTGCCGATGGGAGTCACAGCGATCCAGCTGTCTGGGGTCGCCATCCTGTGTGGTATCGGGTTTACCATGAGTCTGTTTATCGGTGCGCTCGCCTTTGAGGAACTGCAGCGGCCTGCGTTGTTTGATGAGCGCATTGGGATTCTTCTCGGATCGCTCCTCTCGGCGATGGCCGGATATCTGGTACTCTGGCTGACACTCGGCAAAGCCGCGTCTCAAGCAAAGGACTGATTGATAAAACCGAGCCTCCCTCATTGCCAAGCCCTTCATCAGATCCAAGGTGTGGTAACCCAGCGGGAACCATCGAAATCTAAACATATTGGTGACTATCCAAATGATTAGTCAGTAATGAGTTTGACTCCTTCACAAGGTGCCTGTTAAGCTTGTCCTGCCTTACGGCTATTGTTTCTCCGCGCACTCCTCGTACTCACTCCCCGTCTCTGCGCGATCGTATGACGTTCTCATGCTCATCTCATTGAATGGCACGTCCTGCCGTTCGCGGGTGAGTCGACTCATTGTCGGCATGACAACAGAGCCCACAAGCTCCTCCGGTGGAGGAGTCTCTGATCGAGGCGCACCTCTGTACAGCAGGAGTTGCTATGAATTTCTTTTCGGCTCGGAGGGCTCACCACAAACGCAAGAGGAAGTCTGCCCACAAAAAACCGACCATTCGGTGGCACCTATTAGGGCTGTCTGATCCAATCCAGCGCGAGAGCGCATCCTCAATCGATGTCATCAGGGAGGGAGTCGCTTCGTTAGCGAAAGGATACCCGCTTACGTTGCACCATGTAAAAGGGAAGCCAGTGGTAAGGCAGAAACCAGAAGCTCGCCTGAGCAGGAAGAAACCGCTTGGGCACAAAACAGGAACATGACTAATATACACCGCTTTGTCCATTACCCGCTAAATAGGAACTGCAACCCAATGTCTCTCTTTCAGCCTTCCATCCAATGGTTCGTTCAGAATCCCCTCGCTGCGGCAACTCTTCTGTACATAATGGGACTGATTAGTGTCCTCGTCTATACCTATTTTGAACCTCGAGATGAGCGATAATCTTCTCGGTGTGAGTGATCACTTCACACAACAAAAGGAACGGTCATGAGCAAACGCGTCTTGTACGTCGGTGGCCTTTCAGAGGCCACCGACGATTATAAGCTCCGTGACTTATTTGGAATCTATGGTACGGTCGCACGCGCCTATATTGTGAGGCACAAATGCAGTGGGAAATCAGCTGGCTATGGATTTGTGGAAATGGGCTCGGGCGAGCAAGCTCTGAAGGCGGTCGTTTCCCTGGAAGGTACACTATTCGAGGGCAATTGCTTACGACTCTACGTCACACCCTATACCTCCACTCATTCCTAGGTTCTGCCCAACTATGCGAGAGGAACCGTACCAGTGAGTCGCATCAACTTGGATCCGCTGCTGACCTTTCCGGACGGATCACACCTGGTGATCAGCACGCAGTGTTCAGGATATGGAGAGTTGTACAGCCCCGTGATGGAGAAAGACGACCGCGCCGCGTTCCCAGCAATCTCGAACTACTTTGCAGTCTCAACCTGCATAAGCGTCCAAGAATACGCCGACAGTTACGCCCTTCAGCTCTATCCTAGTTCTGCTGAAACAATTGAAAAAAACCGCCGTCTCTCATTTGGCCTGGTCCACGCTCAGTCTTTCCGAAGCGAAGATTCTCCTCCTAGGACTCACGATAACATCACAACACACGGATACCCAGATTGTCATTTCAACCGGAACCGACGCGCTACTTCTTTGTTCCACAAATCTCGACAGTTGCTTCAACTTGACCATCTCTTGGACTGACCATCAACAACATCCCCTTATGCTCTGCAGCTCTCTTAAATCGAGTCGCATAGCCCTCATCGTATGGGTGTGCTTCGATCGTGGTCTCGCCGCTTTTGCGATCGTATACACTTTCAAGGACAAAGGCCTCCACAGTTTGCGTGCCATTCAACCGTGGTTTGCTCATGACGCGCCAGAATCGATTCTCCTGGTCGAACATCCTATTCGAAGTGTCCAGGGTGGCATTGGAACACAGCTTCACACCTTTCGAGACCTCCACATACTCACCTCGATCGACGAATTGAGCAAAGCCTGACAAGGGAGATCCGATCACAATTGCAAGAACCAGTACATACATGGACATAAATCCTCCTTCAGTAAGACAGCGGAAATCCATTCATGCGTGACCAAGCGGATTAAGAATCAGTTCACGTACAAGTTCCTGGATAGTTGTCATTCAACACTCGCTCAGTCGTTCCCCCCACAGCCGAGGCCATTTCCTGATGTCTAGCCGCTCGCACACGGAGGGAGGGCACTCTTACACCGGGACTCCGAGCCGAGCAGAAATCACTGACAGAATCTCCTTCCGCTTCTGCAAATCTTCCCGCATCGCCTGATTATCGGTGTGACCTATTTCAGTCCCAAGGTCTGAAATCGTACCCTTGACCGCCCATAACAATATCTCCTGCTCTTGTGGTACCAACTCCAACTGCATACGCTCCTCCTTCTTAAGAAGTTCTTCAGAAATGTCCTCGTCTGCAACGCACGCGTACAAATTCAGTCGTGCGGCCAGCGAGCCGAGTTATAATGTCTTATCCTGAATGAGCCTCTTCCCTGGCACCTTCTCTTCGGTCATTAACACCACTCCTGAAACAGCATCGACATAGACCGCCGTAATCGATTCTTCAGTGGTCAAAATTTCAACATTCCATACGGTCTTCTCCCCCCTCTTCTCCAGTTCTGCTTGAATGGCCTGCCCTGCAGTGCTTGCCAAAGCCGTCTCTACGGCTCCCCCAATCGTGATCTTGGTGGAAGTCGCCATGGCGATAACTTCCACCTCTTTGAGTTTCCCCTTATCAGCGCTCCAAACCATTTCACCGATAATTCCTGCTAAGCCGATCACCGTCCCTCCAATCAAGATTGCCCGCCATATCGTAAAACTTTTATTGGTCATGGCTGCCTCCTTTATGCATGACGGAAGATGTAGGAACATGACCACAAAGCCCCAGGCGGTCACGTTCACTCCACCTGCCAAACCACCGCGTCCATATAGACAGTTTCCTTTCTCAGCCGAAGTCCATGTCTTTGCTCTACTCATTCCTTCGCCCGCAAGCAAATCGTGGGCTCAAACTTGTGCCTTATTTCTTTGGTACCGGCATGCCGTCTTTCACCGGCTGTTCAACCGCGCCTTTTAGTGAGTCGACAACTTGGGGCTCCAGTATCCCGGTATTCTTGGGATCAATCGGCATCCTGCCCATTGTGGTATCTCCGGATTTCGCAGCCTCCTGAATGGATTGGCGATAGGTCAAGTTCGACTGGCCCGTATCGTTCGCAAACTCTCCGCTTGATGGATACCCAGGATGCTTGGGCAGCATCGCTGGATTCGCCATCGCAAGCGCGGTCATTCCGATGAACACAAGTCCCGTCCAGGTAATCGTATAGAGTCTCATGATGAAGACCTCCCTCGCTGAACACTCCGCTATCGCCTCGATAGAAGACGATCCCAATCCGTGACCAGGAAGTCGTCTCTGTCAGGACGGTGACAGACGGAAGTTCTCACAATCAGCCAGTGAGGGCACCACCCTCACCAGACCGTCGAACATCATCGGCACTCTGGCATTGAAGCGGCGGAGACTGGGGAATCGATCGCGCCGGGAAGGATGCGGGAAGCGCAAAGGATGGGACAGTCAGCGAAACTGGAATATCAGAGTGTAGGCAAACTCGCCAACGTTACATTCCTCACTTTCATGGCATGTAAGAGGTAACGAACACTCTACTAGAGAGGCGTGCGCCCCTCCCTTCTATTACTCTACTCTATTACTCTACAAAAGTTTACCATTTATAGTCAATATATATTCTCAACGGTGTACATTATATTTATTTATTAACTTAATTTGGTTAACTTCATGAAACAAGGTCACCATTACATACCTCGATCATCCGAGCACGATGCGAATGTGGTGCTCACCGTCTGTGACGAGAGAAATATTGTCCCGATTGATCAACGGCTTGCCATCAAGTTCCGCCAGCGTCACCCCGCGGCTCACATGACATGGATTTTCCACCGTAATGTCATAGATTGCGGCATGATACCGGAAACGAATGGAGTACCCCGGCCAGTGGCGTGGAACACAAGGATCGAGAGAGAGTGTGGTACCACGCAAGAGAAAGCCGAGCATCCACTCCGTACCGGCCCGGTAGAGCCAACCAGCTGCCCCGCTGTACCAAGTCCATCCCCCGCGTCCAACATGCGGTGGTTCGGCGTACACGTCACCGGCGACGACATAGGGCTCGAGTTTGTAGCGCTGGACGCTCGCTCGCGAGGAGATCCGATGGACAGGGTTCAACATGCGAAACAACTCGCCGGCCTTGTCCCCCTCACCCAACGCCGCGAAGGCCAGCACGGTCCAGACTGCCGCGTGGGTATATTGCCCTCCGTTTTCTCGTACGCCAGGGACATAGCCTTTGATATAGCCAGGATCCTTCGCCATCTGATCAAAAGGTGGGGTCAACAGGCGAATGAGCCCATACTGCCGGTTCACAAGATGCCGTTCCACCGCCGCCATGGCGCGCGCGCCGCGGTCTGGATCTGCCGCGCCGCTGATCACTCCCCAGGACTGAGCAATCGAATCAATGCGGCATTCCTCATCAGCAGCGGAACCGAGCGATGTCCCATCATCAAAGTACGCGCGGCGATACCATTCTCCGTCCCAGCCGTCCCGCTCGATCGCGGCCTTCAACGCACTTACATGGAGCCGCCACATTTCAGCACGAGCACGCTCCCCGCGCTGAGCCGCCACCTTGGCAAACTCCCAGAGAACCGTATGCAGAAACCAGCCGAGCCAGACACTTTCCCCTTTGCCTTCCTGACCAACGCGGTTCATCCCGTCATTCCAGTCTCCAGAGCCCATGAGGGGAAGGCCATGACTGCCGACGACAAGGCTGCGATCCAACGCACGTGCACAATGTTCAAAGAGGGTGGCGCGCTTCTGGGACACACGTGGTTCGAAATAGGATTCCTGTTGTCCTTCAGCTAGCGTCGGGCCTTCTAGGAAAGGGACCAATTCGTCCAACACAGTCATGTCGCCGGTGACTTCGAGAAACTGGATTACCGCATACGGCAACCAGACGAGATCGTCGGACATGCGGGTCCGCACACCGCGTCCGGACGGAGGATGCCACCAATGCTGGACGTCGCCCTCGACAAACTGCCGCGCGGCGGCCCTCAGCAAATGCTCACGCGTGACATCGCGTGCCGCCACGCTCAAAGCCATGACATCTTGAAGTTGATCGCGAAACCCATAGGCTCCACTCAATTGATAGAACGCCGCACGCGCCCAGACGCGACAGACCAGTGTCTGATAGAGCACCCAGCGATTCAACAGGATATCCATGGCGCGTTCCGGCGTCTGAACCTGGACAACACCCAACAGGTCGTCCCACCGGCGAGTAACCTCACCCAAGAGCGCGTCCACGTCTGCCCCACGATAGCGGTTCAGCAGAAGCCGTGCCTGCTCTCTCCCCGCTGTCTGGCCAAGAAACCAGATGATCTCGGCGCGTTCACCTGCTTTCAACTCGATCGACCGTTGAAGGGCCCCACAAGGGTCGAGACCTGCTCCGACCTTTCCGGATAATGCATCACCCGTTTCCAGCGCCAGAGGACGCTCAACGGTTCCGTTACGGCCGAGAAATTCCGTGCGATCACCGGTCCACGAGGTCTGTGTTCCGGCAAGATCGCTAAATGCAATGCGCCCATCGAACTCGCCCCCCAGCATACTGCGCGCACAAAGTGCCCCGGTCACCGGATCGCTCTCCGTGAGAATGTACGGTGCGGACGCACTGCGGGAACTCCCGAGTACCCACTCCACATAGGCCGTGACTGTAAGATGCCGAGGGCGACCGGACATATTCTGCAACCTCAATCGGGAGATCTTGATCGGATCGTCAAGCGGCACAAATTGCAGCAATTCGGCCAGGATACCGTGTGAACCATGATGGAAGCGGCTATAGCCCTGTCCATGACAAGCCAGATAAGGTGCCAGCTCGTCGCGAATCGGCAGTGCCGTTGGGCTCCAGATCTCTCCGGAATCGTCATCGCGGATATAGAGCATCTCACCCGACGGATCGGTTACCGGATCATTTGACCACGGCGTCAGCTGATTCTCGTGGCTGTTCAGCGACCAAGTAAACCCGGATCCAGACTCGGACACGAGGAACCCGAACGACGGGTTCGCGATGACGTTGATCCAGGGTCGTGGCGTCCGCAATCCTTCGCCGAGAATCGTGACATATTCGCGTCCATCGTCCGCGAAGCCGCCCAAGCCGTTGAAGAATTCGAGCTCTCGCTCAGGCAACGGCACATCCAGCCGTCTGACGGCACGCCGCACCGGCAGATTCAATGGCGCCACATGATGTCTGCGCTGTAAGCGAGTCAGCTGCTCCACCAACGTGCCGCGCCGGCCAAGCAGGACGACACGAGCGACCTGCTGCAGCAACAACCGATCCTGCTCTGAGAGCAGGTCGGTCCGCAGAAGATAAATACTGCCTCGCGCCCCGCCGGTATCCGGGCAGAGGCGCAGCCGACTGCCGCGCACAAGCCCTTCCAGCGAACCTTGCAATCCCTGCTCATACGACGAGGCCTTCTCATTCAGGATGATCACATCGGTTGATAATTGCCTCATGCGCCAGTATTCATGCGCTCGGAGCAATTGCCGGACGATGTCGACATCGTCCGCTTTGTCAATGCAGGTCAACACGATGGGCAGATCGCCTGAGATGCCGTGCGCCCACAGCGCCGCACGGTCCACCGTGCAGTGGCTCAGTGTTTCGGAAGACGGCCGCAGCGAGGCATCGGCGTACAGCACGGCATTAGCCAGTCGCTGGAACAACTGCGCTTCGTCGGTCTCGATACCGAGGTGATGGAGTTGCACTCGCGCTTGCGTCCAGGCCAGCGACAGGGCACGCTCAAAGACTCTCGGGTCGCTGTACTTGTCGACCAGCTCCAACACGTGATCGCGGGCTGAGCTGATAATGGTTGAAAACACCACGCGCACGATCCCTCCTGGAGGTACCCGCACCGTACGGCGCAAGCTCATCACCGGATCAAGTACGGATCCGACAGTATTCGAGAGCGGCCGTCCATCACTCATCGACACGGCCGAACGAGCGTGGTGTCCGCGCCCGAGGAACCGGGCGCGATCCGTTTCATATTGAAGGGCGCCCACCGTGTCTCCTTCGACCACCACCACCTGGGCCACCCACACCGCCGCTTCTTCATCTGATCGCCTGCGACGCGTCGCAAGTAACGCGCCGACCTCCGGCACGAATTCCGTCTGCACAAAGAGATTGCCAAAAGCCGGATGGGCCACATCGGCGGCCTGTGGAGCCAAGGACAGCTCGGCGTAGGAAGTCACTTCTAGCTCGCGCATGCTGGTTCCCATATTGGTCACGGAGATGCGCCGCACTTCAGCATCATCTTCTGACGATACCACCACGTCGAGCGTCGTGTTCCAATCGCCGTCCCGCCGGATAATTTCAGCCCGTTCTTCGGTAAACGACACCGCATAGTCATCGGCATCGACGCCGCTAGGCTGATAACCGGCCGACCATACTGACCCAGTTTGGATATCGCGCAGAAAAATATACGAACCCCAGCAGTCCCGCGTCGCATCCTCGCGCCAGCGAGTCACTGCAATATCCCGCCACCGGCTGTACCCCGAACCGGCGGTGGTCAGCATGACCGCATATTGTCCGTTGGACAGCAGATGTGTCCGCGGAGTCACCTCATGCGGCGAGGTAAATCGCCGCATGACGGGCGGTATGAGATCGCGAACTTGCGCTGCTGCAGCGACTTCTTCCGCGCGAGGGCGCGTCACGGGCACGTCGCGCGGAGTCCGTTCCTGAAGCAGGAGTTCGGTAGCCCGGACGATCGGCTCGGCATGGAAACGGTCCCTCATCAGTCCGTTGTTCAGGACATTCGCGAGCGAGACCAGCGTCATGCCTTGATGATGGGACATATAGGCCCGCACGATGGCCACGGCTTTTCCTTCGGGCACCCGTGTCACCGTGTAATCCAGTGCTTCATAGAACCCGTATGTTCCCCTCCCACCGGCCTCGGCGAGGCGCCTGAATCCTACCGTCGCTTCCAGAGGATCAATCATCGCCGCGAGGGCTGTGGCATAGGGCGCGATGACCACATCCTCACTCAGGCCGCGCTTGAGCCCCAGACCCGGCACACCAAAACTGGAATACTGGTACGTCAGATCAAGATCACGCGTATTATAAGCCGACTCCGAAATACCCCAGGGCACGCCTCGCTCTCTACCGTATTGAATCTGCCGGCGGACAATCAGCTCATACGTACGGCACAGTAGGCTGCCTGCCGGAAAACGCATCACCAACGCCGGCATGAGGTATTCGAAGATGGAGCCCGACCAGGACACGAGCGCCGAACCGTCTCCAACGGGCGTCAGGGCACGGCCCAAGTGAAACCAATGCGATGACGGCACGTCACCCTTGGCGATGGCGATAAAGCTCGCCAGCCTAGCCTCCGACGCCAGCAGGTCGTAGCAACTGGGGTCTAGGCTGGACTCCGGCACCCGATAGCCAATGGACAATAGTTTGCGTGTCGGATCAAAAAGAAACGTGAAATCCATGGCGTTCACCATGTGCTCCGCATGCTGTGCGATCGCCGTCAGACGGCGGGCCAAGGCCGTGATACCCGCGACCGATTGCCGGATGACATCAGCCAGGAGTGTGATCCTTGCCAAGGTAGCCCGATCCTGGGAGGGATAACTGAGCAACTGTTCCCGCAAGCGATCCAGCTCACGGAGCGCATCCGCAAACCGTGCGGGGGCACTCTCAAGTGTTGGAATCGGATGAAAGAACGGCTCGATCACCGCCCACTCC
Source organism: Nitrospira sp. (assembly GCA_029194675.1). Taxonomy (NCBI): domain Bacteria; kingdom Pseudomonadati; phylum Nitrospirota; class Nitrospiria; order Nitrospirales; family Nitrospiraceae; genus Nitrospira; species Nitrospira sp. Next base: position 15,161 of record JARFXP010000012.1, read on the forward strand.
GGTGATGGTCCCGACGGATGGTCGAACATGGCCGCCAGGTCCTTCGCACTGAATCGGAGCCATGGAAGCAAAAGTTCCGCATCTCGGAGGTGGCTTTCTACGCAGGTCCGGACCGCATCGGCCCAGGCGCGCAACTCCCCATCGGACTCATCACTGCGCTCCTGTCCCAGTGCCTGAGCCATATCCGAGACAGTATGAGACAGGGTGGTGAGCCTGCCAAACCTGGCGGTCCAGCCGGCGGCATCGACCGGCCTCGACAGGAGCGCCATGGCCAGCATATCGACGGCTTGGCTTAGCTGCTTCCTGGTCACCGTGTGGGTCTGTCGCTGATCCGGAATCTCCTCCAGGGCATCGCGCAGCAGTTGGATGGCATCATCGATCCCGGCAAACACATCGCCGTTGACCGAAGATTGCTGAATCAACTTGTGGCATCCGTTCCCCACAACCAACAAATGTCCCGCGAGATTTCCACTATCGACGGAGGACACATACTTGGGATCCAGCGGATGAAGGGTACGTGTGTCGTACCAATTATAAAAATGTCCACGAAACAACTCGAGACGGTTCATGGTCGCCAGCGTGGCTTCCAGTCGTTCAGTGGCATCCAGGGTTCCCAACCATCCGACGTCACGGGCGACCAGGGTTGAGAGCAGATAGAGTCCTATGTTGGTCGGCGAGGTCCGGTGGGCGACGACGGGTTTCGGATCTTCTTGAAAATTATCAGGCGGCAGCGCATGATCCTCGGGCGAGACGAACGTTTCGAAGAACCGCCAGGTCCGGCGTGCGATTAATCGGAGCGCTCGTGCATCGGACGGAGAAATCGGTTCGGCTCCCATGAATCGAGGCGGAAGACTGACCCACCGGGCTACGGCAGGGGCCGATATCCAAAGCAGTACGAACGGAGCCGCAGCAGCCCAGGACTCATAGCCCCCAAACACTATCACCCCACCAGCCGCCGCGACGGCAAGCGCCACACCGCCCGCCATGCGACGATACATCCCCCTCAGATTGCACGTATAGGCATCCTCGGCTTGAGCTGCAGTCACCCACTCCAACATCCGTTTGTGCGTGAAGACGAGACGACCGAGGGTACGAAGAATTGCATCCGTCATGAGCCATGCCTGATGCACGAGGAAGGTGACGGTTAACGCAATCTGCCTCATGGCCAATGTGAGGTCTGTGCCTGCTCCACGGAAATGGGTACGCAAGGCAATACCGGATCGACGCGGATAGAGTCCGAGTACAAAGGACAACAGCGAGGGAATCGCGATGGTGGTCAAAATGAACCCAGACCAGACCCAGGCAGATTGTTCCGGCAGGATCCATCCGACGTTCAATGTCAGTAACGCTGCAGGAGCCGACAGGCTGCGGCGGAGGTTGTCGAGGATCTTCCAGCGGCCGATGGCGGGAATGACCACCGCGCGATGCGGCTCAGAGCCGGTATGTCCTCGCCCAAACAGCCATGGCAGCAGCTGCCAATCGCCTCGTACCCATCGATGCTGCCTGGCTGCCGCCGCCTCGTAGTGGGCAGGAAATGCTTCGAACAGCTCGATATCGGTCGCCAGAGCTGCGCGCGTGAACAATCCTTCAAACAGATCGTGGCTGAGCATGGCATTGTCCGGCACCTTGCCCGCCAGCGCCGCTTCGAACGCATCGATCTCGTAAATGCCCTTGCCTGTGTAGGACCCTTCTCGAAACAAATCCTGGTACACATCCGACACAGCCGATGCATAGGGATCGATCCCGCTGGGCCCGGAAAACGTCTGTTGAAAATACGAGCCCTCTCCGCTGCCTGGGAACGACGGCGTAATCCTCGGCTGGACGACCCCATACCCTTCAAGCACCCGCCCGGCGCTCGGATCGAATTGAGGCCGGTTCAGGGGGTGCGCCATAGTGCCGATCAACCGGTGGGCGGCACCACGAGGTAACCGGGTATCTGTATCCAACGTAATGACGAACCGGACCGAGGGAATCACCTCAGGAAGCTGCCCACCGACGGACATGAACGTGGTGCTCGTCGAGCCACGTAACCATTGATTCAACTCATGCAGCTTGCCTCGCTTCCGCTCCCATCCCATCCACACCTGCTCAGACTCGTTCCAGACTCGCCTGCGATGCAACAGGACAAAGCGCAAACCACTGCCAGCCGCTGGGCCATACCGCTTGTTTAGATTCGCAATCCCCTCTACTGCAGCGGCCAGCAGTTCCGCGTCACTCGGAATACTTTCCCTTGGGGCATCTCTCCAATCTGAGAGCAGCGCGAAGCGCAGATCATCATCCACATTCGCCAGATAGTGCACTTCTAATCGCTCTACCAGTTCATCGATATCCTGCCGGCTGCTCAGCAACGTGGGAACCACCACGATTGTTCGAAACTCCTTCGGAATGCCATTCTTCAATGCCATCCGAGGCAATGACCGAGGTCCGAGAATCGACATGACCGTACGATTGAGAAGCGCCATGGCCAAGTCCGAGGCCGGCACCAGTGCAAAGAGACCGAGACAGGCCAAGCCCGCAACAGTCACCCCGGTACCGACCGCATGCCAGAGTGGAACAGCGAGAACGATGGCAGTCAGCACGGCGAGCGATCCCAGATAGCCCACAGCCGGCGCCCGGACGCACCAGCGAAGAATCCGGCATTTCCAGGGCACTCGGTAGCCGAGCTCGCGTTCAAGTGCCTGCCGGCCACGAGAGATCAGGTAATAACCGGGATCGGTATGCCGATCCCGCTCCGGCTGCTCACGCGCATGCTGCTCAATCCCAGCCAGTCTGGCACGGTCCACGACCCGTGCGGTCACGTCGACTTCCGACAAACCCGTACCGCGCGAGAGATCCTCGATCGCGTGGCGATAGGTATCCCGCGTGGCGAAATCCATCTCGGCATAGCGTGAATCCTTCCGCAGAATCTTGTCGACCGAACTGACGCTTTCGAAAAAGTCCGCCCAATCAAACACGGACGTCAACCGCATGCTCGTAATGATGTTGCGAACCGTGACACTCGTGGCCGCCTGCTGCTGATGCTCCGTATGCACCATGTCGTCAGCAGTCGTGCCCTGCACGGCCAAACGTTCGTCGAGCCACAGCAGCACGGGACGCACCTTCGGGTCCAGGTCACGGAGTCGCTGAACAAGCTGTACGGCGAATGCAGCGGTTAATGGTCGGCGCTCAACATGGCGGAGAACCGTGGCCGGAGGCTCGGAGATTAATACCCCGGTTCCCAACAAGCTGTCGGCCAGTTCGTCGGCTTCCAGCCTGTCAGCGCGGCTCTGAACGATCCGCTCAATCAGCCTGCGAAGATTCTCTACCAGGACGACACGCAGCGAGATCGCCACCGCCCACAACTCACCAATCGTCAGCGGTTGCACGCGCTGATAGGCCATGACAAAGCGACGGAGCATGTCGGGATCGAATCGACTGTCAGTGTGGGCCACAAATGCCCAGGCCACTCCAAAGACCCGGGGGTGATTCTTCAAGTGGCCCGACGCAAGTTTGGGCAATTGCCGGTAATACCCGGGAGGCAAATCATCGATGATCTCGCGCAGTTGTTCGTCGACAATATGGAAATTGTCGACGAACCATTCAGCCGCTGGGGTAATCGCTTTCTCATCGCGGATCGTACGAGCGATCGCCTGATAGCACTCCACCAATACCCGTCTATTATCAAGGACTCGTGGCGTGAGCAATTGGCCCACCCGTGCATCGTCGGTGACGGCCTGTGCCACCGCGAGGCTTGCAGCATGCTGTTCAAGCCGCTCGACGCCGAAAAGCTCGGCACGAATCGGTTCTTCCAGTTCAACACGCTTGGCAACAGGTGAAAACATTTTGCCCATAGACGTACCGACCAACTCCAGAGTCATCAGGCTGACTCACCTGCTGAATCACAACACACATACGGAACGTCAGATCATCGAGTGTGGTCAGTAGAGGAGAGTTCAGATTCAATTGTGCGATTCAGGATGGCCAAGAGCATACCTCTTCACCGCCTTTGAAGGCAGAACTATGGATCCGTGGTCGTTTCAAACGCTTTCACGACGAGGGCTTTCTCCTTCATCTTGTTCACCAAACCTGCGTAGGAATGGTCGCGGATAATGCTGGCGAACTGCGCATGGTAATTGCTCACCAGTCCCGCGCCATCGATAATCACATCGTACGCATACCAATGGCCGGACACATCCGTCAGACGAAAATCGAGGAGAGTCTCTGTCTTAGGACTAGACAGCTTCGCTCTCACCTCGGCAAAGTTCTCTTCACGCTGTTCAGACAGGTAGAGCATTTGCTCATCAGCGTAGTTGTGAATTCGGCAGGCAAACGTATCGCGGAGTACCTGAACAAAGAGGGCAACAAATTCCTGCCGCTCAGTGTCAGTCAATTCTATCCAGGACCAGCCCAGAGCTCGTTTCGCCATGTCTTCATAGTTGATGCGTTGCCTGATAATTTGTTCAATCTTCTGACGTCGTTCCCCGGAGCGGCCCAGCCGGTTCAACTCTTCACTGTTGAGAATATGGATCACCTCATTGATGGTGCTTTTGACTGATTCTGTAGCAGTCTGCTCGGCGGAAGCCGTAGGAGTTCCGATCAGTAGCGCAACCAGGCAGGCAATCACCACCCAGATCAAACCAAAACCCGTTCTGGAACTGATGAATCCCCTACCAGGGGTACTGTTGGACATCTGAACATTCATAGGTTCCTTCCCCACAGTGATCGCGTCACGCGACTTAGATAGTTTGCCCTTCCATGCTGGCTTAGCATGCTGACGATTGTCAGATTCAGCGCGCCCTGACTTTGCGGTGGTCGCGTTGGTTCGGCCTCGTTAGAATGTGATTCTTCATCTTTTCGTAGGTCGTTTGCGGAATGCCTGCCTTCGTCACCAGCTCATCCGTGCGTTGATAGGGTCGTCCCTCCACGATCTTCTTGGCATAGGTGTCTCCGATTCCGACCAGAGTCTTAAGCTGGTCAAGTGTCCCTGAATTAATGTCGACCATCATCATAGGCTCCATCCTAGGAACAAACCCTATACACGATCCCAGGACTATGAGTATGGGCGCTCACATCCTTGAGAATGTGCACAAGCACCATCTATTAAACGGGGCAACTCCCTATCGGAACGTGTCATCCGTATGAACGTAGATCCGTCTGCAGAGGCAGACTCAGCCACGGGCGCTCAGGCCCATTACGGCTTTACAGTTGGCGCTCGTTTCGTCCGTCCCATCAGGGTCAGAAGAACCAGAACTACCAGGAGAAAGCCCAGCCCGCCACTGGGGAGATAGCCCCAGCTGCTACTGTGGGGCCAGACCGGAAGGAGGCCAAGAAACAACACTCCTAATACGACAATAAGAATTGTGTTCATCTTCATGCTCCCTTTGTTTGCACATTCACCAAACACTCGATCATTCTGTGGCCATGCACACTGTGGCCACGCTTTCTTCTCACCGGACAGATGTTTGCTATCACGAATGAGGGACGGCTGAGCATCTAAGCTCCAGCATAGTGAGAAGACCGCTGATAATCTGGTCAAAACAGCTCAGGCGAAGAAATAGGGAGGACAGTAGACCACGATCGCCATAGTGGAACTGGCAGGAGCATCGTTCAAGCGTTTCTCCGCTTGGCTTTCATACCAGCTACATCTTCCCGCACCAGTCTCAGATAGATCCTCTCCCGCCGAAGATTTCCAATCTGTGCCTGGATATCGGTCAACAGACAATCGATTCCCCGCACCCTGATCCTCCGACTGGCCAGCCTGCGTTGAACAGACAGCCGACTGCCCTCACCGGTCATGACGTTCGCCGATATGGGGGATACGCCTCGCACGTCGTCTTTGCAGAGTTCCATCGTTGATCCCTCCTCAATACCCGACACATGTTCAATTCGATCCCGGTGCACGGCAGCAACAGCGCCCGCTCATCGGATCGATGCATACTCTTCCGAGTGAATCTTGATGCGTTCAACGTCGCCCGTCCTGACCCTCTCGCGCCGGATCGCTCGCGTTTGAACCGAACAGCGGAAACGATTCGCGCGAACGACGGCATCCTCAATACACCCACAATTGATGCAGCGTGTGGCCGTGTAGAACGAGTCTGTTCTGATGCTCAGATCATCGAATGTTTCGCGTACAAGTAGTCCCCGACAGCGTTGGCAGACCATAGGTCCTCCTTCTGCGCCCCATGACTCGCACATGAAGCATCAAGCACGACCGCAAATTGGAACCTCTCGCGTTGAGGCTTATTCCCTCAAGAGACCAGCGAGACTCTCCGCGTGTGCTTCTTCTTGCGCCAGAATCCGCTCCAAGACCTGCTGGGTCGTAGGATCATTGGAACCAATAAAGGTGATCATGTCGCGATAGCCCTCGATCGCGACCCGTTCGGCGAGCAAATCGGCCCTGATCATCTCTACCAACGACTCTCCTTCGATATGTTCCGCATGGCTCCGGGTCAGCAGCCGTTCAGCAGACAACTCCGGCTTGCCTCCAAGCTGAAGAATGCGCTCAACCAATCGATCAGCATGCGCTCGCTCCTCAGTCACATGTTGGAGGAGCTTCGCCTTCACGTGACGAGCACTGATCCCGGCGGTCATGAAGTAATGACGCTTGTAACGGAGGATGCAGATAATTTCCGTGGCCAGTGCTTCGTTCAGTACTCTGATCACAGTTTTCCTGTTGGCCTTGTTCCCTTCCGTCGTTGCGGTATCTCTCATCATGGGAGTTCCCTTCATGACCCCATCCTTGCGGACAGCGGCCCCGTTGGTCTTATCCCCACCAGAAGTCCGCTGCAGCACTCCTGTTCTCCAATCTGGACCGGATTGCTTCGGCAACATCCTGCCGGCCACAATAGCCTGGGTTACAGGCTCAATCTTCCTGCACTCCTAAGCGACTACGCGCGCTCCTCTATCAACGATCGCGTGTGTGTCAATCGAACGCGCCCGTTTCGTTTGAATAATGCATTGGGCATGCGCAACCTCTTCCGTCGTGCCGTGGACCATCAGGATAAACTTGCTTGATCTGAGCGCTGTTTCGTAATTGAGAACACTGTCTTTGGGAATCCCCAAGTTACTGAGCGCCGCTCCGATCACCGTCATTCCCCCGGTTACGATGGTCTCGTCAAGCGCACCAATGACCCACCCAAGGAGAGGTCCCACAATCAACACCGGGCCGATCCCCGGGATGGCCGTGCCCCAATATTTCAGGCGATCATCGCCGGTGTTGTAATAGCCCACTATGTGTTTATCTGTGTGGTAGTCCTTCCCGACGATCGAGAGCTTTTTGACATTGAAGGCCGCTTGTTTGAGCGCGTTGATAGCGGCCTCAACCTCGGTGTGTGTGTTACAAATGGCAACGACTGCATGACGCTCACCCATAGCTGGCTCTCCTTTGTTGTGTCATGCGTTTTGCTGTCATAGGCCCGCCAGGTACATCGCTATCGAATTGGGACGAGGCTTCTTATCCGTGGCAAGCGCATCCACGACATTCTCTAGGTCGATGAGTATGATTGATCGGACGGCTGCAGTCTGTTCACAATTGCTCAGTTGGGAATGATTGCAAAATGGTGGGAACGCCGGAGGAGGCCTGGCTCGGACTTACGAAATCAATGTGGCGGAATCAGATGGAGACCTTAGTCGCGGAGTAAAACATTGAGGAGAGAATGATGCCCATGCAATCCAGCATTCGGAGTAACCTCCTGGTCGATCTAAGCCCTGTCCGAAGCAGGTGGATCGTCGTGCTGACCTCGCACAACCAAGAGATCAACAGTGAACTATCGTATTGGTGATCCGTTGAAGCTGATACAGCTTATCGTGAGTGGCGGCTAACGTTGCCTTAAATAGCGAAAGAATTCCGAATCCGGGCTCATCACCAGGGTCGATCCGTCTTTAAAGGCGATCTTGTAGGCTTCCATCGAACGCGTAAATTCGAAAAATTTTGGATCTTGGCGATAGGCATCGGCATAGATCCGAAACGCTTTGGCATCACCGCCGCCTCGAAGTTCCTCAGATTGCTTATAGGCTTGGGCCAAGAGGATTTCCCGGTCTTTCTCGGCTTCCGACCGTATTTTTTGCGCTTCCTCCGCGCCTTCAGCCCGATATTGTTTCGCCTGTCGCTCTCGTTCCGCTTGCATACGTGCAAAAACCGCCTTCTCGTTTTGTTCGGGTAAATCAGCCCGCTTGATCCGAACATCCTGAATCTCGATGCCGTACACGGACGCTTTCTCATTCGCTCGTTCCGTGACCACCTTCATGATATCGGCCCGCGTGCTCGAGACGATTTCGAGTAATTCATGTCGGCCCAACTCAACACGGAGCTCGGAATAGATAATATCGTTCAGCCGTTGAAGCGCCCCCCGTTGACTTTGGAATGCTTGATACACTTTCAACGGATCGGTGATCCGCCATTTGGCGAAATTATCCAAGAGCAGCGTCTTCTTGTCCGAGGTAATGACATCCTGCGCGTTTGAATCATAATCGAGCAACCGTTTCTCGAAATACGTCACCTCCTGCACGAACGGAATCTTCACGTACAGCCCTGGTTCGGTGATGTTGCGGACGGGCTTACCGAGTTGCACGACGATGGCCGTTTGGATCACGTCCACAACAAAGAGGGGCAACGCCCCAAGGGTAACTAACGTGATGATCATGGCGAGGAGAGCGATGAACAGTCGCTGTTTGGTCATGATGCGGGGCCTCTCGATCTGATCGTAGAAGGTAACTCCGGCCGGAGTTCCTCGACCTCCGGTTGTGAGACGGGCTTGGCCGGAGGCTTTGAGCCTGGCCTGGAGAGACGATCCAACGGCAGATAGGGCAGCACCCGCTCGCCGCCCTTCCCGTCGATGATGATTTTCTCCATCTGGGGCAAGATCGCTTCCATCGTCTCGATATAAATCCGTTTGCTGATCACGTCCTTGGCTTGGCTATACTCCTTCAGGATATCAAGGAAACGATTCGCCTCGCCTTGCGCGCGGTTCAGGCGTGCCTGCGCAAACCCCTTTGCTCGATTCACCAGCTCAGCGGCTTCCCCTTTCGCTCTCGGAATAATGTCGTTGCGGTACCCTTGAGCCTGATTGATCAGCTTTTCTCTGTCTTCTTTGGCGTTCGTGACATCCTTGAAGGCGGCCGCCACTGCTTCCGGCGGATCGACGTCTTGGAGTTGCACGGCCGCAATCTGTACCCCAGCATGGTACTGATCGAGGATCGTTTGCAGGAGGGTCATGGTGTCTGCTTGAATCACGGCTTTGCCGGTGGTCAGGGCCTCGTCGATCTTGCTCTTGCCGACCACTTCTCGCATCGAGGCTTCAGCCGCCTTTCCGATGGTTTCATGGATATCCGCAACGTTGAACAGGAAGTCGCGGGCTTCTTTGATCTTATATTGGACGATGAACTCGATCCCGAGGATGTTCATATCGCCGGTCAGCATCAGGGCTTCTTGGGGCACCATCTGCTGGCGTCCCTGCTGGGTGGTGCGGAAACCGACTTCCACTCGATAGAGTTTCTCGACCTTCGGCTGGAGGACGGTTTCTACAAAGGGAATCTTGAAATGCGGTCCGGGGTCGGCTGCGCGAACCGGAACCCCGAACCGTTTCACTACCCCTTCTTCGTCCGGTGCAACGATAAACACGCTCTGCCAACCCAGGAAAATCAGTACGCCCACAATGATGATAGTCCGCGCGCCGCCAGAGGGAAGAAGGTTCTTCAATCCCCCAGAGGGAAAGAGATCCTCGAATTGCGTCTTGGCCTGCTTGAGCGCCGCCTCAACCGGATCCGACTTCTTGCCCCATGGCTCCTTAGGGTCCCATGTCATAAATAGTTGGTCTCCAGGCATTAAGAGACGTCTGTAAACAGCTCTCGGAGTTGCAAATCAGTAACTCATATGGAAAACCACGGAGTGCGCTGGCTCGACTGTGATCGATTCAACGAGAAGAGCGGCCACGAGCATCTCCCCACCGAGTCCCCATCGATATATTCTGCATAACTCTGGATCAGCAGCAGCACAAGGGACCAATTTGGTTGGCCTCAAAACTGGACAGCGTGTTCAACCAATTGATCAGCATTGTCACTCACCTCGGTGACATGCTGCCTTCACATGGCGAGCGCTGATCTCGGCGGTCTCGAAGTAACGGCACTTGTAGCGCAGGATGCTAATCACTTTCGTGGCCAACACATCGTCAGGATTCTGATCACGGTCTCCCTGTTGGCCTTGTAGCCTAGGGTCATCGTGACACCTTCAGCTCTCGGTTATGACTCAGCATAATGAAGCTGCCCGCTGCAGTCTGTTCGGAATTGCTCACTATTGAAGAAATACGAAAAACCGCAATGCAGAGGCGACCTGGCGTGGATGGACTGAGGCGATGGAGCCAAAGTAGCTGGAGTCTCTGGCGTCGCGTCCCAGATGTCGGTTGGTGAAGCTCCCTTGGACGAGCATAGGGCAAACGGAACCCTGCAGGAACCTTCACAATGTACTGTTAGTCGTGGAGCACGACATTGAGGAGAGAACTATGCACGTGTAATGCACCATTCCGGTGTGACCCACCTTTGTAATCGATGAACCCCAGCTTGCGGAACTTATTCATAAAGAAGCTGACGCGTGAACGGGTGGTGCCGATCATTTCGGCCAACGTTTCCTGACTGATCTTGGCAATGACCGTTTCCGGCTTGCTCTCCTTCCCAAAGTGGGCCAACAGCAGCAGCGCCCGCGCCAGCCGCTTCTCGCTGGAATTGAACAGTTGATCCACCAGATCCTCTTGGATTCGGATCGAGTGCGTCAGTAAATAGGACATAAACGCCTCGGAGAACCGGGGCTGCTCCTGAAGCATGCGGAGCATGACCGCTTTGTCGATGCGGATAATCTGGGAGTCTTCCAAGGCGGTCGCGGTCGCCGTACGGACCGTCTGTCCCACGAGACAGGATTCTCCCAAAAAGGCCCCCCGCTCAAGAATCGCCACGACGGCTTCTCTGCCATGTTCCGAGACCACGGTTACTTTCACCTTGCCTGTCTGAATATAGAAGACCGCCTCAGTTGTATCTCCTTGTGCGAAGAGAATCTGTTTCTTGGGGAACGAGAGAATCGTTTTGCCCTGGTCGGCCTTATTAAGAAAGGTGTCCAGATTGAATGGTGGTCGTATGCGTATCATGCCTCGCCCTCATCCCATTTTTGGATCGACTGAGCCACCCCTGCTGTAGGCCACGTCATGACGCAATCGTACTCAGCGCATGCATCAGGGCCCATACAGATGGTTCGTGCCCACTTCCGGCACAGTCTCCCCGGATCATCCCGCTCTACTCATTCGACAAGAACATCCCGTTATCGACCGCGGTTCAGCGAATACGATCCGCCGGACGGCGAGACGGGAGTCTGCAGACTGTCCACGCTCTGCTGCATTTCCCGTAATGCCAGACCGATCTGCTTGGCCGAGCAATGACGCAGGGCATGGATACTGTCTCCCATCCACAACCGAAGGCCTTTTCTGGACGGTGAATTCAGTGTCAAGACATAGGTGCGTGTTGTCGTCTTCATAGCATCCTCCGTAATCATTGGACCCACCGCTTCACGCTCGAACTGAGCCCGAGACAACCGGCCATGTTCAGTGTCCCGCTATGCCGTCCGAAATACCGCAAGAAGATCCGTCAATGCCATGGTCTTGTGTTTTACCGCAGCCCGCTCCGCTTGTAGCTCTTCCCACGCAACCTCTTTAGACGCCCCACCCATCAGGCAGGCCGTCACCAGCGAAGCGATCCGATTGCACTCTTGCTCAACCTTGGCCTTGACCACCCGATTGCCGGCCAGCATGACCAGCACGGCGGCCCTGGTCGAAGCAAGATGCGCCTGCAACTCGGCCTCTGAATGGTTGATACGTACCGCCTCACTCACGCAGCGGTCCATGCTTTGGGCCAAAAAGAGATACAATCGAGCCAGCGTATCCGTGATGTCGAGATGGCTATGAATGTGAGATTGAACAGTCATGTTTCATACTTCTTCCAGTTGCAGACACCAGTGCGTCTCCATAACGGCTTATACATCATGAGATAACCGGCTGCCTGGCCCCCTGCACGGCTTTCGCGGACAGACTCGGCTCCGACGTATCCTGCATCGACGTCTTCAGCTCCTGGATAGCCCGTGCGACATCCTGTTCGGTCGATCCAAACCGGTCGGCCATCACCTTGATCGCTTGAGCGATCGCTTTCTTCATGGTTGAGATTTGCTCTTGGGGTGTCATGATTCATCTTCCTCCCTGTAAATGCTTGTGGCGAATGTGATCGGTCAGGACACTTGACGGGGACGTCCCATCAACAAGTGGATCATGAGCAATACGATCCCACTCAACAGCAGGGTCCAAGAACTCTGTGTCGCAACCGTGGCTATTCCTGCCCAATTCAAGCCCCCGGCAATCAGTCCGAAGAAGACAAACATGCCCGCGTAGTACAACATCGTGAACTCCTTCCCGGAGATGCAGCGCCTCCGAGGAACATGCCCTACACATCCCGGTGTCTGCCCTCGGTGCAGGCCACTCCATGATGTGCCCCTGGCTGGCACAACCATACATTGCGACTCGTGAGAAACGATCGTAGCCAGAAGACACTCTCGGGCGTCGAAGCGGCGGAGACTGCTGAATTGATTGCGCAGGAAAGAGCCGCGCGCGCAAGGGACGAGACAGCCAGCGTAACTCAAACGTCAGGGAGGGAGAACCTTGACCGCGATCGCTTCTCTCCTCTAGCTACAGTTGAAGCTTAGAAGCCTTAACAATATCTTGTCAAGTAGCATCTTGCAATGTCTCCTATATACTTCTAAACTTAACTAATTTTTTTAATCTCGACACACGGAGTTTGCTCATGGATATTGCGCTCCTCATCAGAAATCGATTGAAAGAGTTGAGGCTAGACCAGCGGGATCTCGCTCGTGCGGCCGACGTGACCGAATCGTATATCTCACAGTTGCTGACGCAGAAAAAACTCCCACCGGCGCCGAACCGGACCGATATGTACGAGAAGATCGGACGAGCACTGAAATTGCCACAGGGACAGCTTGCCAAACTCGCCGATCAGCAGCGCCGCGACCAGCTCAGGAAACGGATCGGAGAGCAGCCGACCCCCTTGCTGCACAACGTGCGCGAATTGATCCTTCGCAAGTGTGATCCCAAAAAGACCAAGCAGATCCGCGAGATTTTCGAGAAACAGCACTTCGGCGAACTCGAGCGGTTCGTCACACAGAAGCTGCTCGGCGTCGTCAAAAGTGTCGCTCGGCAGGAACTCGATAATCCGACGTGGGTGCGGAAGGTGGCTCGACTGAGCAAGAAAAGCTATCCGCAGATGCGCGTCAGAGTACTGGAATTCTTGGATACGACAATCTTCGATCTCTCGGACGAGAACTGCATCGCATTCCTCGATCCCTTGATCGAATCCTGGGATATTGACCTTGCTACCTTTTGCATGGAAATTGTCCTGAACCGTCGGGTGGCACCGGGGCACCATAAGACGTTCGAGTTTATGGAACGAGGACCGGACAAGACGTCAGGGGAAGAGCCTGGGCTGAAAGAATTTCTTCAAAATTCCTTACTGAGCGGGGATGCAACGGAGGAGGAACTCGTATTTTTGCGGGCGTTGACGTTTGAGAATAAACGGCCGACCTCGCTTTACTATTACCGAGAGCTTCAAAACTTGAGAGACCCGCTGCACTTTCAACCTTCTCCCAGGAAAACTTCGTCACGGTAATTTCATGTTGACCCTTTGCTATTCGGTCAGCATATAGCTCACGAACAGAGCAACCGCCCATGCAAACATATATACGAGCAGGACATGTTCAAATTTACTATCCCACCACAAATTCACGACAGCCTCCCGACGGTCAGCGTCGGCACTCACCTGCTGTACGAAGTGCCGCATCCGCATGTGATCTTTTGCGGTCGCATACGTCATGACAAGCCCTGACGTCGCTCCCTGATCCGCGTAGTCCACTTCCGCACCGACTAGTACCGAGTGTCCGGCACATTCATGAGGCCTTCACGTCACTCTAGCCGACGACCTGTGTCATCCTCTCGAACGGAGGACTCCAGAGGCATTTCTATTGTTCTACTTGGCATCCATCACCATTGACATAGCTTCAACAATCGACTTTCTGCATGTCCGCTAGGACAGCCCGAACCATTTCTTCACCCTTTCGTGTCATTGGAATTATTGAGATGCCCCCTCCTATGGACCGCTATTGGCTGCTTACCGTGCACAGCCTTCTTCAATCTCAACGGAAGCGCCCCCTGGAGACGGGCGCGGTTCAGAGCCGGTGGACTGTGCCCCATTTTGTTTGCCTCAATCCCCCGGTCCGTCGCCGCGCCACAGAGGAGACAACGCCATCCAGATACCGAGGGCTGCCCCATGTCGCTCATTTGGACGGCAATCATGAGGCCTTGGCAACGTAGACATTGCATGACAGTTCTCCCGTAATTTGAATCTACAACACCTTTCTCAATGTATTTGCCCAGATAATGCACGCATAGATAGATTCAGCCTGATTTCGATGGCAAAACCGAAGCCAGGATCTCCTGATGAACAGTAAGAATCTGGCCATGCGAGGCCTCCCTCAACAAACATTCCGATACGTCTACAATACCCCCTCACCAAACGATGCCAGCACAACCGTCCACATTACCGCGCTGAGAGCGTCAGGTCGCACTGTCTTTCAAGCCTTTGCGATCGCAGCGGCCGGTTTCTGGATGTACTCTTTGTACCCGTATCGCTCAGCTAAGTAGGCCTTGGCATCCTCGCTCACATACTCGGCAAACTTGTATCGATCATCTTCAACGGTCTTGGCGTCTGCCATCACCTGGTCGGTCGGGATCGCATACTCAATGTTGCAGGACGTATAGGCTTGGATATAGGTCGGCCCGACTTCACGAGCGATCAGCACGGCCTTCTTGATGCAACTTTCCACCCGGCGCGGATTATTCGGCACGACGGTGGCGATGTAGGCGCAGCCCGCGATTTTCGCCATGGCGACCATGTCCATTTTTTCGAACTTCTTGCCGAGCGGGGCCATCTTGAGTACAGCCCCTCTGGTCGTCATGCCGCTTTCTTGTCCGCCGGTATTCCCGTAGACTTCATTGTCCAGCATGATCGTCGTGAATCGCTCTTTCCGGAACCAGGAGTGGAGGACTTGCTGGAATCCGATGTCGGCGGTGCCACCGTCACCGGCCATGACGACGACGTCCTTGGGCTTGTCGCCGAAACGAACTCGTAATCCGCGCGACAGTCCACTGGCGACGCCGTTCTGGTCTCCATAGTTGCCGTACACGAACGGAATCGCAGCCTGTGAAATCGCCAGCCGGCCGCAACCTGCCGTCCCGACGGTAATCGTGTCTTCGGGATTTGGGAATGCCACGATGGCGAGCCGGATGAATAGAGTCATCGCACAACCGGCGCACATCGGATGCTCCTCGAGGATTTCTTTGAAGTTTCCCATTTGCGAGACGGTCGTCTTCTTTCCGAAGGGCCCGTGCTCCACCATATCCCGATATTCTTTCGGCATGAAGGATTCGAATCCTGGGCTGAACTTTACATAATCGAGACTCATCTGATACCTCGCTTTCACTGTTGTCCGCCGTTGCGGTGGTGATGTGTATATTTCTTACTCAGTCAACTGCCTACCCATTGGTCTGTCTGTGTGTCCGGTTCATCCGCCGCGTCCCGCCAGCACGCCGGATCGCATGCCGATCGCCTTCTTAACCTCCTCGACGATCACTTCCGGTGGCAAGGTCATGCCGCCGCAGACGCGGGGTCCGGCAACGACGCGCTTGCTGTTCGGGATCGTGGCTTTGATTTCCTTGGCCAGCCATCCGATGACATTGAACTCGGGCACGATGATGTGCGAGGCATGTTTGGTCGCTTCGAGAAGTTCTTCTTCCGGCCATGGGCGTAGGGTTTTGATTTTTACCAGCCCGACACGAATTCCTTCATCGGCCAGGAGGCGGATGGCTTCCCGTCCTTGGGAGACGGCGGTTCCCGAGGAG
Organism: Nitrospira sp.; assembly: GCA_029194675.1. Classification (NCBI taxonomy): domain Bacteria; kingdom Pseudomonadati; phylum Nitrospirota; class Nitrospiria; order Nitrospirales; family Nitrospiraceae; genus Nitrospira; species Nitrospira sp. The sequence goes on from JARFXP010000012.1 coordinate 31,135, forward strand.
ACGATGAGGATGTCGGCGTCGACGTCTTCGGTTTCGATCAGGCCGTCCAGCCAGGCGATCGTGTGTTTGCGCGACCGCTCTGCAGCGGCCCAGACTTCCTGTTGCCAGCTCGCATGCGTGGCATAGCTGATGTAGTTGCTCTTCATCACAAACGGATCGCGCATCATCCGCACCGGAGGACATTCCATATCCATGCAGGGGACGGGTGAGCGATAGGGATCATAGGGGGGCAGGCACATGTCGACGGGCGTCAGGTCGACCGTGTCCTTCGTATGGGTCACGAAAAATCCGTCGCAACAGAGGGCCAAGGGCAAATGCACGTCCGGCTCTTCCGACACCATGTAGCCCTTGATGATCCAGTCATAGAAATCCTGTGCGGTTTCCGCATGCCAGACGAGCATGCCCGTATTCATGAGGTAGGCGATCTCGATGGTGTCCGGCTGGATCGACAGGGGAGAATTGATGCCGCGACAGGTGACGATACATTGGATCGGCAATCTGGCTCCGGACCACATCGGAAAGTTTTCCATAGCCCGCATGGTACCCGGCCCGGCGGTCGTCGTGAAGACACGGGCCCCGCCGAAGGCAGCGCCGGCGCATTGCGACATGACCGCAAATTCGCTTTCCCCACGGAAATAATCGCCGATATATCCCTCGGCAAAGAGCTCGCCGCAGAGGGCGGCCGCTTCGCTCTGGGGTGTGATGGGATAGGCCACCATCACATCGACATTGGCGCGCCTGACGGCTTCCTTAATCACTTCACTGCCGGTAAAAAACGACGGCGTACGAGGCGCGTCGTTCATCATGATGTGTGGATCGGTGATGACTTGTCCCTTCTTATTCGTGGTTCCGATGATGGCTGTACTGTCCATGGGTAATCCCTTTCTATCGAACGGCGGTGGCCGGCGATCTGGGGCACCGTGTGATGACCTTATGCGCTGAATGAACTGCCGCAGCCACAGGTCGTTTTCGCCTGCGGGTTCTTAATCGCAAAGCCGGAGCCTTGCACGCTGTCCATATAGTCGACTTCGCAGCCGGCCAGCAGCGGGGCGCTTTGGGAGTCCATGATCACTTTCACATCACCCTTTTCTATGACGGTATCGTCCTCGCTCATGTTGGACTCGAAGGCCATCCCGTACTGGTAGCCATGGCAACCCCCGCCTTTGACGAATACGCGCAGGCCGACCGTGTCTTTCTCTTCCTGCATGAGTTCTCTAAGTTTTCCTTCAGCAGTCGCTGTAATCGTAATCATGGCATCTCCTCTTCGCTGGTTTGTAAAGCTACTCGTTAGGTCCTCACCGACTCACATGTTGAGACACTTCTCCACGGAAGTAACTCATCGCCTCCAATCACGGGAAAAGCCTGCATCTCAAAGTGGCTCTGACGTCGAAGGGGCGGAGACTGGGAAATCGATCGCGCTAGAGAGGACGCAGGAGGCGCAAGAGATTAGGACAGTCCGCGCAACTGGGACGTGGAGGCAGACCATACATCAACCACATGGTCCTTTCGCTTTGTGGCGTGTTCATACGGACTCTCGATTAATCATTGTGAGACCTGTTCCTGCCTACTCGATCTGCGCACGTAGACGCTTATACTCCTGATCGTGCGACGAGAAACCAGACCAGGAAGCTGGCCAGTGCTACTAACAGTCCTGCGAATGCGATCGAGTCAATTTTATTTCTGGTTTGTGTTGTCATTGTGTTCTTTCTTTTGATGCGCACGTGAGGGATTAGGATGAGCGACCCTACACCTCATGGCACCGTCCGCGGTGCCTAGATCAGCTCAACGGACAGTAGAACTTTGTCCGTGCATGCTACGCGCCTCCCGGATGAGAGTCTGGTCACAATTGCTCACTGATGAGATGCGCAGCCTACACAGTTGAGTCAATGCGCTAGAGCTGTACCAGCTCCAGCCTGCGAGAGCGCATGGTCTTCCTTGGCTCGTTGCCCAGGAAACCCGACATTGAAGAGCGCCAGATTGGGATGTTGAAACTCAAGGCGTTTCTCTCTGTTCGGGAAGGATCGATCCCCGATCGCCAGCAACTGCTGCTTATTGAGCAATAACTCGCGCTTGTCGTAGACGGCCCATTCATATTCCCGGGTCATGGCGAGTGCGTCAACTGGGCAAGCCTGGACGCACATCCCACAAAAAAGGCACCGAGTCATGTCCATAGAATATTCCTTGGCATATCGTTTGACAGGCTCGCCCGGCACTTCGTCGCTCACAACTGTGATCACACGAGAAGGACAAGCTGCCTCGCAGAGATCACAGCCTACGCACTTATCGGTCCCATCGTCATAGCGCAGCAAGGCCAACATGCCCCGATAGTTGTCTGGCAAGACCCGTTTCTCGTGGGGATACTGGAGAGTTATCGGCTTGTAATGAATGAGATGGCTCATGGTGGACTTCATTCCTACAGCAATCTCATAGAAGGTGATCAGCTTGATCCACTCTTTGAATCCCCGATAGTGCCCTGTCAATCTCTCTCTGAGCTTCATATGTATTCTTTCTTGGACCTGGTGCGCTGTCCGCCAGGCTCTCTCTGACATGTCCACGCTCTTTCGTCCGCAAGACTAGTGCGATGAGCTGTTTTCGCTCCTCCATATCATGGCCGGGGGAGCAGTTCGGCGCGAGAGATACACCGCGACAATCAGGACCACCACGACCAGCACATTCGCCCCAAGGTCCATGAGATAGCGGTTGAATATGAGATCGGTCAGTTCGCCCATGTACGACACTTGAGCCCCGGTTGTCAGGATACGCCGCGTTGAGGCAATCACGCAGATATATAAGAAGGGTTCCAGGGTAATCACTTTAGTTTTGAGAAAATTAATGGTGGTCCTGAACAACTCCAAGAGAATGATCACCAGCAAGAGATCATGCACCAGCCCGAGGACAGCAAGAACCGGGTCTTCTCCCACCGCCACCGCAAACACGTACCACGCACGGAGAAAGAGCACCATGCTGACCACCAGGAAGCTCAGTCCGGTCGTGAAGTATCCAAACCCGTCAAGGGCTTCCATCATGCCGATGGTCTTGTCACTCAGGATCCCTTGGAAAAAAGACCATCGGTTGGTCTGGTTATGTCTACCCAGTTCGACAACTTTCTCCATGATTTCTCCTCACGTACTACGCATATCCTCATCTTCACCCATCAGGTGCGCCGCCCTATGCTGGGCAAACAGGCCACAGAGTTGCATCCCACCTTGTCTGCTGTCTGATGGTGCAATCAATACCGTCTATCTTCCTGCTCCTCTGGGATCGAGGCCCAAATCGTGATGCCCCACAAGAGCACGACAATCGCAAGTAAACTGTAAATCTGATACATGTTTCTCACCTCCTTTTCAGTGCCACTTCGAGTGTGCTCATTCACCTCAACCCGCTCTTCGCCTCAGTCTCCTGAATCCAAGCAGGGCCAGGAATCCACTGTCGGCCTTTGTGAATCTGCCGTGAGCGGCATTCAGAATTTCGGTGCCGCTCGCATCGTTTTTCTCACCTCCTCTTCACCCGCACAGCTTTGTTCAGCCAGCATGCGTTGCCCGGCACTGGCAAATGCAGGAATTCTGGCCACGCAAGCTTTGAACGTATCCTCCGCAGCACCCGATGCCGTGACGGTAAGCTCTGCGATCGGAGCGAATCCCACGGCTTTGTCTACAAGCAGATCTGCCGCCTGAACCGGTTGAGTCGATTGTATCGACAATGCGGCGAACAGCACGATGGTCAAGGCGACAACTCCAGATTTGGTAATAGTTGAGATTCTCATGGTGACAACCTCCTCGTACGTGTTAGGGGTCTCTGCTCGGACGTCCCAGGGCTGACCCACGTGATGGAGTGCATGTGATCCATAACAGTGCATACCTACTGAATGGACCTAGATGAATGAGCACAGGAGACACGAAATCCGTGGAATTCGGTATTCGCACAGCGCACCTCTTGATTCGATGAGACTCGGTATTCGAAGCTGCTGCTGGAGACTGAGGAATCAGACGCGCCGGAGGGATGGTAAATGCGCGAGAGATAGGACAGTCGACGTCGTTCTTAACGTCATGACATCACCCTACAAGCCATGACTACTGCTGTCAATGCTTGGAATTCACACATGCGCTGCAACACTCTGTTTCTATGGAACTATATTTATTATTCGGACGAGCATTCCCCGGTGAGTGGACCGGAGACATCAGACATCTGTTGATTCCGTTTCACCGACGCAGCGATTGCCCAATTTTTTTCAGGTCTGCATCATAGTGCTTGACTCTCACGCCGATAGCGCCCAAGGTGATATGCAGCTCCGGTGACTGTCCTATCTCTTACGCTTCCTACTTCTTCTCAGCGTGACCGATTCCTCAGCCTCCGCCGCTCCGATGCCGCAATTCTTTGAACGGCTATGAACGCCAATTGGCCGAAGGGAAGGAATGGCAGTTCCGAACTCCATGCGGGCCAAAAAGAGATGGTTTGGCTGGAAGAATGCCTTTCACGAACAATGACTAATGATCCAAGGTCTCTCTTGGATGAAGGAGAAGCGCTCATGAACACACGGATTGCTCTGATCGTATGCGCGACGTTGGTCATCGTTGGATTAGTCTTGACAGGATTGGCGAACGGGCTCGGCAATGCGAACGAGCCTACCTCCCTCAATGATGCCTGGCTCACCACAAAGACCAAGATTGCCCTGTTTACTGATGCTCGAGTGATGGGAAGAGAGATCAACGTCGAAAGTGCACAGGGTTTAGTGATGATCCGGGGCAACGTGAGTTCTGATGAGACAAAGCAGACGGTGGAAGGTATCGCCAACGGAATCAATGGAGTCAAGTCGGTGAAGAACGACTTGCAAGTGGTGCGACCATCTCAGCGTGAGGTGATCAACGACAAACACGAGGCGGGTATCATTCGGGACCAGAATGAACCGTGCCAAGACCGGTCCGACTGAAGAACTCGCGTAGTGAGACCCGGGACGCAAAGGAGAGCACTGTGAAGCGCCTAGCTCGAGTCACCCTATGCTTGTGTTTATTAGATGATACACGGAAGGAGACATCATGGATACAAACTTGCTGACATTTGCAGGCGTGATTCTTGGGTTGGTAATTACAGCGGTCGTCATCTACAAGAAAGGTCAGCAGCCGTAAGATGTCTCTCAGTCAGAAGTTCGCTACGTTCCGTCCTGTGCATTGAATGGGGGTCTTGCCCCAAGGCTACAGCACCCGCGCACATCTTGCCGGTGAGTTCTGGAAGGCCACCGTTGACACTTGTGAGAAAGGCGGTGTCTATGTCGGGGTCCTGCACTCCATTCTCTCCGTTACGCCATGAGATCCATGGGTTCATCCGTTCCTGTGAAACGATCCTTTCCTCTCCGGTTCTCGGAGGCAATACGCCGTTGTCTCCTGAAGAGAGAAAAATCGTTCGGTATTACTCAGAGGAACTGAAAGCCTACCTCCTCGAATCGCAGATACACTGAGCGCTGAGTCGTTGATTCAGTAGGCGTCGAGCGGAGGCCAGGTTCTGTCTGAATGTCTGCAAAGCATGGTCGAAGTTAGTGTCACGAGTGAAGTATTTCGAACGCGAAGCGCCAGGCGAAACTATCTGCTCGTCGTCAGAAACTCGGGGGTCAGGCTGCTTTTTGATGGTATCCTTGGATACCAATGAGGGGCATGCCGGGATAACAATCGGTTGGGGGGGGAAGCTTCTGGTGTCAGGACAAGCCAAAATAGAAAGAGGTAACGCTCACGTCTCCGCTGCCTGCGGCGCATTCCCTTCGCTGCGGTTGTTGGCCAAGACATACGCCTTTCGCTTCTCACCCACCGCCTTCTTTACCAGTTCCACCGTATCTCGCCGCATCTCTGGAAGCTCTTCCACAATCTTCGTGTACGGTTCTGCTCGTTTCTTAGCGCCTTCATAGGACATCTTGAGTGGCGTGAGGAGACGAAGGACGGTGAATGGCGCTATGAAGCGCTCCTCCATTCGGTAATGCTGGTCTCCCAATGCCGGCATTGTACGACCAGTGATTGTAGACATGCGCGACGCCATGACTCTCTAAGACCTTGCGATAGTCAGGACCCAGCAAGCCTGCATTCCTGATCTCGACCGCATAGCGAAAATCCTTGGGGAGTTGGCTGAAGAAGGCATCCAGTCGCGAGCAGAATTCTTCGCTGGACATCCCGTGCCGTTGAAACTCGAAGAGAAAGGGGCCGGTGCGCGGTTCAAATTTTTCCTCCCGATAGGGAGTCAGCATGAGCTCGTTGAAGAGTTTTGCGTTAAAAGATCGCGGGCTGAGCTGGCTTGTGTCTCATAGGGGGCTACTTCGCTCAATCCCGGTTCACGCGCCAAATCCCGAGACGATTACCCTCGGTGCTTTTTGAGATAGGCCGCTGGCGGCATGATGGTGACACCGTTGATGGTCTGCCCATAGAAGCGACCAAACGCCTTGAAATCTCCGCTTAGCAAATGGGTCGCACGGACACTGATCGCCGCCCAGAGAATGGGACGGTCGTTCTCTGGGAGTTTCGCCAAGATCGACAGCTCTCCCTGTGGCGGCAAGACCGACACCACCTCGACGGAGCGACACAACTGTTCTAACTCTGCCTGTTGCTGCCCTGATGAGAGATTCCGCTTCGCCTCCTCCAGGGCATATGCCGACGTTACCAACTGCGTACGCGGCAGTGTAAATAACGTGCGAAGAGGAGTCTCGACACGGTAGGCCGCAGAGAACAGGACGTTGGCATCAAGAAAGACCCGGTCCACGGACTAGGAACGAACCGGCTTGTAGTGAGGAATCTTTCGAACGTCGAGGCCCATCTTCCGAACGGCCTCTTTGGCCCGCGCGTAGTCCTTCGGACCGACTGCATTGGAGAGAAGAAACTCCGCCTGCCGTTCCGGGGTATACATCTCGAGGGGAAATGCGGCAGCCGGTCGAATCAGAACGCCTTCGGCCCGTTCCTCGGCAATCACGAGCGACCCCTCCGTGATACCAAAACGGCGCCGCAGCAAGGCCGGAATCACCACAGCCCCTCGTTTGCCGACCTTGCTCGTTTCTGCGGGCATGACGCCTCCACCATACGTGAGATAATCAGACTGTCTGAATGTCAGGCAGGATTAAGTGTAGCCCCGTTACGGAGGAAAAGCAAGCGCCCGTGGCGCCGTCGGCCTGAACCGGCTTCGGGGTCGATGTTGCGCGTCAGTCGGCCACGGGGTGCTCCGTTAAGCGTCATTGCCAGCCCCACTCATCGTTCACGATCTTTCCCTCGCCCCCGTTCAGGTTCCGGAGTCCGGCCTCGTCCTTCCAGATAGCGCACGAGATCCACAGCCAATTGTCGGTCCTCTCCTCGCTCGGATCGTGCAAGCGTTTTCAGGACCTGCTCGTAATGATGCATGACCTCCCGCTGTTTCCGTGGCATGTGGGTGACTCGTTTCTGGCGATCGAGCCGCTTCGCTTGTGTGGTCCGATCATGCAGATGCCGCACCGTCCACCGTTCGTGCGTCGTACGATGAACCCGGCTCGTCGTGGTGGCCTCTATGCCATGTTCTCGTAAGGCCTCCGCAAACCCTTCACGCCAGCGTTGAAGATCGGCCTTCCTTGGATTGAGCCGAATCCCATCGAGGCCTGCGGCTTTCACCGTCAGATGCACATGTGGATGTGGAGACGGGTGCGGGTCCGGATCGGTCTCAAACGTGTGGAGGACCATCGCGTACTGAAACCCTGAGAACTCCCGCATCGCAAAATCACGCGCCGCCCGTTGGACAGATAGCGGATCAGTCTGTGTCGGCATGGAGAGGACGAGATGAAAGGCATCGCGCATCGTCGAGTCCGCGAGGATCGGTGTCCCCCCATCGCGCCATTCAGCTTTCAGATCGGCCACCGCCTCTTTTCCCTGAATCACCTGACCGTCTTGATCCTCGATGTCGAGTTGGCCATCGCGCGAAATGTAGGTGAGGTTGTTCGAGATGCCCTTCATCCCTTTCGGCGCCCTGACGAGTTTCACCACGACTTGCGGTGCACGACGGACCATGGCTTGTAATTTCCGCCGCACATAGGTCGCACGAGCCTGTGGCGTGCTGAGCCGTCCGCCGGTACTCACAGCCTTGGCTGAGCCAAGAGAAATGCGCGCGCTGCGACGCGGCCGTGGCAAGGTCTCCGTTGAGATGTTGAAGAGCCGACTCCCCCACTCATCCAGCTGCCGGTCGATCTGGCTGATCACAGGACTCATTGGAGCTGCCACCGCGCGACACTTCCACGCAAGACATCGGAGACCTTATCGGTATGGGCCCGGATCACGCGAGAGAGTTCGGTGATGACTTCGACTCGAAACGCGGCCCGGTTCTGAGGCGCGGTGTTCAAGACTTTCGCAATCTGGTTAAGGTTCCGCCCCAAGGCAAGCAGCTGTTGATTTGATCGGGTCAGGGCGGCGAGTTCCGGCTGCCCTACATGGGGATCCCCAGTCAATTTGGTGCGGATCATCGCGACCACCCAGGCTGTCGGCTGATAACCCTCGTGCCGGGCACAGGTGCGCAGCGCGGCGAGTTCGGAGGGCGTCACATTCAGTTTCATGCGGGCGGTGGCTCGCTCTCTTCGCCGGGTGACGCGTAGCCGAGGCGGAGCAGACGGTGTCGCGTGCCCGTCGAGGGCCTGCCGTAAGACCTGCCGAAGGGCATGGCTCGGGGTGACGCCCTGCTGCTGACACCAAGCTTGCCAGGCCACTTTCAGCTCCCCCAGATCCACCGTAATGGTCGTGGTCCGTCTTTCGGATGAGGCAATAGGCATGGGGAGGGAGCATACAACAAAGTCACAATGTAAGACAACTGGGGCTCAAGGCCATATCCTGCAAAATAAAAAAAGAAAGAAAAGAAAGAATAAGAAAGAAGATACAGATTTAGACCAACCCACCACCCACACGCGTCATGCCTCACCGCCCCAGGGAGGCATCAGCCGCGTCTCCGCAATACGTCGCACACGGATCCGCCCTGCCGCCGATGTTCGATCCATCGGCTCGTCCTCCCCAACGGAGAACGGGGCCGGAGACGCGAAGAAAAGAACAAGAGAGGAGAGAGGGGAGCCCTCCCCCCACCCCCATCCCGAGGACGCAGGTCGGGAGAGTTCTGGTCGGTAAGGGGGCATGATCTGATGATCTAATTACATCATGCCCCGTGAACCGATCGAGGAGATCACGGGGAGAGGATATCTCGAACCGCGGCGTGGGCAAAGAAACCCTGCTCTCGGAGCGTGGCAAACCAGGCTCCGGCGAACTTCTTCAAATCTTGTTTCAGCGCGGGCACGACATGGGTGCGTGTGCCCGCCTCGTCATAACAATACACCTCCTGAACGATCCCCAGGTAGTCGTTCCGAAATGATATCGGTTCAGCTGCTGCGCCGTCGGGTACGTTGTGAAACAGGAACACGATGTCGGGATCGCGCATGAGGTCGCCGTTTTGCTCGCCATAGTGACATAGCGATACCAGCCGCTGCCCGTCCGGATTGACGCCGATCTCCTCGACCGAGAGTGGCATGTAGCCACGCACCGTGATGCGCACACTATGGGCACCGCCAAGCAGCTGATCGAGATGCGTCGCAAATTCCTGATACCTCTTCATCATCTTGTTTCCTTTCTTCAGATACAGGAAGCCCCCGACCCGTGGGCCGGAGGCTTCCCGTGACGGTCAGCGATCCGACCGCTCCGCGATCCAGCGTGTCGCCTGTTGAACGACGACGATCAGCGCGTCAAGGTCTGCGACTCCGAAGGAGTCGGAATTCTTCCAGACTCCATCCTGTCCCTTGTACGAGCAGGACACGGTCACGTTGTAGAACGGACCCTTCAGGCCCTCGTTTTGCCAGATGCTCGCCGTGATGCGGCTGCATCGGAGCGTGGTGACCGGCTGGGGTTTCTTGTCTTGAGGTGCCATAGTCTTGTCTCCTTTAAGTTAGAGTTGATGTGTTGGCCTCTCACGAGGCAGTGGAGGCCACACAGCGACGACAAAGGAGACAGAGAGGCCGCTGCACCCTGGCGGGCCGGCGGGCGCGAAGCGGAGGAATGACCGCGAAAGACGACGCGAGTTCTCGCGGCGGGCGGGCATGATCGACGCAGCCTGCCGGTGGAAAGCCAGGGCGGTGGCCGGATGCCCACAGGCACCGGACCTGAAACCACAAGCTGGTCCCCGCTCATCACCAGCACGGCATGGCAGAGCAGCTTCAACGGACGAGGCGAGAAGGTCTTGTTCAGATAGGCCGAAGCGACCAAGCTCGTTCGCCAAGATGGAAGAGAGTCAACGAGTCGGCTTCGAGACGGTCTTGTGCTTGTTGCAGTTGTCGGCCAGCAGGCGACCGACTACGCGTCAGATGGTTGATGAACGCAGTGGAAGACCGAACGGCTCTCACGAGGTTGCCGGGGTAGCATCACCATAGTTGTAGTGAAAGAAGGGATGAGAATCAGAGACGACCGGCGTAAGAACGAAGCACCGCCACGAATTGTGTTAAGGACTGGCGTTCAAGCGTGTCGAGGTATTCACCCGTGGTCTTGGGAGGATGTTTGAGCCTCGCCCGATGTGTTCTGACAGCGGCGCAGACGATGCTCGGTGCCAGGTTGAACAGGTGCAGCAGAAACTCATCGGGGTGTTGGGGCGTAATGCCGTATTTTTGGAGTTCCTTGTCGGGAAAGTCCGTGAGGTTGTAGGTGACAATGACGTCAGCCCTCCCGCGAATGGCGGCCGCCAAGACATGCCGATCATTCGAGTCTGGCAGGGTGAGGGAGGGAATCAACTCCTCAAAATCTTCAACGAGGCAGTCGCGAGCATGCAGATCCATGAGGTCTCTCGTGCGACGGAGCTGCACCGCAGTGAGATCTGGTCGATCCTCAAGCACCGCCCGTATCCACTCGTCGTGAATGTGTGAGGACCATTTGGCACGAAACAGATCTGTTATCGCCAATTCGAGGAGCAGATCACGGAGCGGAGCGGGATACAAAACACAGGCATCGTAGAGCGCGGTGAAGGTGGCCACATTCAATAGCCCATCTTCAGTGCTTGCGCGTCTTCGGTCAGTTGATCGAGGGTCGCACGGCGGTCCGCGTCGATCTGATGTTTGTAGCGCATGAGATCGGCGAAGAGAATGCGCCGATGGGTTCCCACCTTGCGGTAGGGGATTTTCTGCTCGTCTAACAGATGCACCAGGAACGGACGGGACACATTCAGCACGTCCGCAGCCTCTTGCGTCGTGAGTTCGGCATGGACCGGAATCAGTGTGACGGCATTGCCCGCCGACATTTCGTCAAGGATGCTGAAGAGGAGTCGGACAGCCGAAGGAGGCAAAAAGAGACGTTCAGGGGTTTTCCGCTTCTGAATAATCTGAACATGGAGATCCAGGGACTGGCCTTGATGCGAGGCCAAGGCATGGAGCGCTTTCTTCGCGAGCGCGGCATCCTCCGCCGTCGGTACAATCGGTTCTCTGGTCGACGTGGTCATGGATGCGCTCCTCTCTTCTCTGAAGGCAGTATAGCAGTCAATCGAAATAAGCGCAATAACCGAAACAAGTGAAATGCTATGCAGGTTTCTGTTGTGGTGGTGCGGTTTGTTCAGACCGCACCACGCGGCAGTGGCGGTTCCTCGCCCCGTGATGGTGTCCCTCCCTCGGCTCCTCGATCACCATCGAAGAGCCAAGCCGACCATGAACGGACTCAGACACCGGACTCGCACACCGACCTCTTCTCAACATCGTGTTGCGCCCCCTCACCCACGCGGGGGCGCAACGGAATTTCCCTGTCTGTGGCAACGCGCGGCTGCAAGCGTGACATCGTTCGCGATGGCGCGGTTGCCACGGGCGTGCCACACCCCTTGATGTGCAACGGATGTTCTCTCGGCACGATCGAGTCGCGTGGAGCGACACGACGGTGCCTAATCCCATGTGGCACGGCGTCTCCAGACGCGGTGCCTCAAAGACCTGACTGGAGAAGTCTCAGCCCAGAGAGCCTTCCGGGGGATTCCTACAGCGTGCATGGTCAAGAATGTAGAGCAGAACTTTTCGCCGCGCATCCCATGCCATTGGAACTCCATGAGAAAAGGGCCGGAGGAAGGTCAGCAGGAGGTCATTAAATAGCGTAGCATCAAGAAACCGCGACTCGAGCTGGCCAGCAGTGGTCCATGTCTGGATAAAACTGTTCGCATTTATCTGTAAGTGCATGCATATTTATCCACTCGTATGAAGCGCGTTGAGCTGGATCGCCAAACTAAAGCTGTGTTCCGCCGCCATCGAGGCATGCTACGAACCTCTCAAGCCCTGAAGCTTGGGATCCATCCACGCATTCCTCCCCGACCCTCATCTTCTGGCCTACTCTCCTGAGAGTGCGATCGCGGAGAAATTTCAGGCGATGGTGCAGCTGGATTCAGCGCTCAGCCGAATGAAGGATTTTTATGACATTTGGCTACTTGCCAGCGGTCATCCATTTGATGGCTCTGTTGTAACCGAAGCGCTCCAGGCCACGTTCACGCGGCGTCTTGTTTCCTTTCTTCAGATGCAGGAAGCCCCCGACGCGAAGGCCGGAGGCTTCCTCACTGCGATCAGCGACCCGACCGCTCGGTGACCCAGAGTTTCGCCTGTTGGGCGACCGCCACAAGAGCGTCAAGGTCCGCCAGGCCGAAGGATTCGGAATTCTTCCAGACCCCGTCCTGGCCCTTGTACGAACGGGCCACGGTCACGTTGTAGAACGGGCCTTTCATGCCCTCGTTCTTCCAGATGCTCGCCTTGATGCTGCTGCATCGAAGCGTGGTGACCGGCTTGGGTTTTTTGTCGTGAGGTGCCATGTGTTGTCTCCTTTAGTTAGAGTTGATGTGTTGGCCTCTCACGAGGCAGTGGAGGCCACACAGCGACGACAAAGGAGACAGAGAGGCCTCCGCCACCTGGCGGGCCGGCGGGCGCGAAGCGGAGGAATGACCGCGAAAGACGACGCGAGTTCTCGCGGCGGGCGGGCATGATCGACGCAGCCTGCCGGTGGAAAGCCAGGGCGGTGGCCGGATGCCCACAGGCACCGGACCTGAAACCACAAGCTGGTCCCCGCTCATCACCAGCACGGCATGGCAGAGCAGCTTCAACGGACGAGGCGAGAAGGTCTTGTTCAGATAGGCCGAAGCGACCAAGCTCGTTCGCCAAGATGGAAGAGAGTCAACGAGTCGGCTTCGAGACGGTCTTGTGCTTGTTGCAGTTGTCGGCCAGCAGGCGACCGACTACGCGTCAGATGGTTGATGAACGCAGTGGAAGACCGAACGGCTTTCGAGGCTGTAGGGGAAGTGGCACCTTAGTTGTAGTAAAGAAGGGATGAGAATCCGAGACGAGCGGCGTGCGAAACGATCAGACGTTTCCGGCGACTCTTAAACCAGACTGAGTTTGAAGGGACGGATGGACTGGATGGCGAGAAAGTCCCGTTGATTCTGCGTCACGACGGTCCCACCAATTGCGTGGGCTGACAGCGCAATGAGGACGTCGTGGGTGAGTGAATGAGCCTGTCCGAGCGGTATCCATGGACGGCTTGAAGCTGCCGTAGGACGCCACCGGCGTCTTCGTAGACTTCCTCAGATGGGACGAGCAGCCGACCCAGTTTCCGAAAGGTTCTGAACAGATCGTGCAAACGCGTTCGATCCTCAGTTGAAACCAAAAGGGCAGGAGTCTTTGTGTGATCGTCAAGACAAAATAAAGGTCGATAGGCGCGCCATGGGAGGCTATCCGCCGGAGGACCTATTACAAATCTGAAGCATATGGAAGGTCGTGAGGACTACCCTCAAAGAGGGCAAAGAGAGTGGGTACCGGACGTGCTTACAGAAACTCGATGTGTCCTTCCATCTCGTCAGCATCGAGGACCTGGTGGAGTAACATCAAACCATGAATGGTCTCTCCGATCGACGTTCCTTGTGGGGCATACACGATGCCACAATGAGGATGCCCAGCAGCATGGAGACGGAGGAAATCGCTATCTTGCGTAAAAATCACCCGCCGTTCAGCACGGGCTCGCTGCATATGCGCGGCGTCGGGTGCGCTGAGGAGGCCTGCCTCACCCACTGTCTTGATATCAACGCCTCGTTCGCGTAAGCCTTGCACAACGGCTCTGGGAACGTGTTCGTCGAGATAGAACCTAATTTTTCCCGGCATTCAGCTTGTGCTTGAGCTTGGAGGGCGTGGCGTGGCGTAAGGACTCGGCAAAGGCCTGGCCCTCAGCCATGTCTTTGTCGATATCGGCGCGATGATCGAAATAGTACGCGAGGGCGGCATGGACATCAGCTAGCGTCAGGTCATAGTCGCTGGCAATTTCATCGACACTTTTCCCCAACCGCTCATGCCACATGACAATATCGCACACGGTAATACGATGGCCTGCAACACGGGGTTTCCCCCCTGCAATATCAAGGCTCGTTTCAATGTGCTGATCTAATGTTTTCGTGGGCATGAAGGACCCCCTTACTTCCACTAGCGACAGCCTCTAATGTAGCAGAGTTGTTTCTGATACACCAGAACCACCAGCGAACTGTTGAATAGATCAAAAGAGAGTGTTGGTGGTTAGATGCTTGGAGCACGCGCTGAATGAGTCTTGTAATCAAAATGATGTAGTACTCTATTCGGGGTCCTCTGCTACCACGCTGCTACCAGGACAGGACAAACTAGCCCCATCTTGCCCCCTATCGGAGGAGTCGTCTTTTGTTGTTTCTTGTGGGGTTAGGTTGTCTGAGGTGGGACTAGAGACAGTTTGTAAACCGCAGGTTGGAGGTTCGATTCCTCTCGCCAGCTCCAAACCAAGCTCGCTCGATCCGGAGCGCTCCCAATCTGCGCGACGGAATAAACGCCTCCTGTGAATCCATTTCTATTGTTCGAC
>JARFXP010000013.1 GCA_029194675.1 Nitrospira sp.
CGAGCTGACCGCGCCGGGCTCGACACACCCAGTTCTCGAGCGTCTTGCCCGACATGGCCAGGCGTCTTGCTACCTCTGGAATCGTCAACTTCTGTTCCAGGACCAGCTGCACCGCTTGCTCACGGAATTCCTTCGTATACTGCTGTCGCGGAACTCGTTCCATCTCACACCTCCAGACCTCAGATCATAGGTTGAAGGCGTCCACTTTTTCGAGCCTAGCACAATCACCTGCCGAGGATCTGGGCGTGGTTGGATGCGTTGCCGAAGGAGGCACGCCCCGCCGTGCTCCGCGGGGACGTGGCCTTTGGCAACGAATCGGTGCTCCGCGAGCCCGAGGCTCGAGATTAGCCGTCTCTCACCAAGCTACGCGTCACGAAGCATGTGAAGGCCCTCATCAAGACGCTCTTCCGCTCCACTGCGTGGGAGGAGGCGGGACAGGGCTGGGAAGGGGGCGAGGACACGCTGCGGCTGTCGGGGTGGAGCCGCGCACGCCGCGTGGTGGTGTTGCGCCGCCCCCTCACGGGTGAGCTGCTCATGACCGGGACGGACGCCGATCAATCGTGGTTCAACTTCATGGAGAGCGAGGTGCCGACCACGCGCTATGAGTACGCCGTGCTCGTCACCTCAACCCGGTACGAGGTCCTTGCCCTCGCCCAGCTCTATCGCGATCGGGCCGATGCCGAAAACACCTTTGACGAGCTGAAGAATCAATGGGGCTGGGGGAGCTTCACCACGCAGGATCTGGCGCGCTGCCGGTTCATGGCGGGATGGTGGCACTGATCTACAACTGGTGGACGCTCTTCGTGCGACTCGCCCAGCCACATAAGCACTGCCAGGCGATCGCCAGTCGACCGCTCTTGTTGCATGGCGTCGCCACGCACCATCCCACGCCGGACACACGCGCCTCACGATCACCTGCCTGCACGCCAAGCGCTCGGCCATCCAATGAAGTGCTGACCAACTTGGCGGGTTTTCTGAGAACCCTCAAAGCCCCTGCGGAGCAGTGGACCGATGCCGACCGCCTACGAGCGATTCTCACCCGCGCGTTCGCCACATGCATGCGCTCCACAGCGGGCCCTTCGACCTTGTCGATCTCAAAAACTGCGCCCACATGACCCGTTGACTGCCGTTTTTAGGATTATCGTCCCTTGGGCATCCATTTCTTCGCCCGGTCTTCCGCTTCGGCGATCTGTCCTGGCGTCATCCGAATGACAACCGCGTCGCGAGATTCAGCGGCACGTTTCTCACCATGGGCAATCGAAAGGCTGTACCACATGTGGGCTTCAATAAGGCTCTGAGGCACGGCGCGCCCCCGTTCATACATCATCCCCAGTTTCGCGAAGGCCAACGCATTCCGTTGCTCCGCGGCCCTCTGAAACCAAAACAACGCCATGGGGTCACTGTACGGGGCGCCTCGTCCAAGGGAATAGAGGGTTCCTAGGTTGACTTGTGCGTTAGCGTGTCCCTGGTCAGCGGCCTTTTTAAACCAATCCTTTGCCTCATGATAGTTTTGTGGAAGACCCCGCCCTTCGCTATACCGTAACCCCAATTCATTTTGCGCATTGGGATCGCCGGCCTGAGCGCGCTTGAGGACCTCGCTCACGGCTGGCCCGTCAATGAGCGGGCGTGGCGGACTAGGAGGGGGAGCGGTGCAGTTTGACGCGAAAATGGCCATCAAGATAATTCCTGCGAGAGTCACACACTGGTAGAGTGGCAACTGGTGATCCATTCTGACTGATCGTGAACGCGATGGATAGCTGCTGGCCGGTTAGCAAACCATCGGCAAATATCCTACGCAGCCAGAAGGGGCGACTGCAAGCATGAAGTGTCGTAACGGACAGATGGCTGGAACCTTGAAGGATGACACAGCCTCCGAAGGCCTGCGCGTGGCTAATTCGGGATTGCCGACACGGAAGCGAAGGCTTCAAGAACCGCATCTCGGTTGGTGGTCTCCGGTACAGAGTGTACGCAGGAGAAACCCATCGGCTACTGTTCTTGAACTGGATTTGTGGCCTTGGGTTTCCAATTTCGTGCGAGAAATTGGGCCTGTGCGATTTGAGTCGGCGTCATGTTCCTGGCCAGACGATCTCGCCATTTCGCTCCGTCTTCATGGCCGTTAGCCGCAGCCAAGTTGTACCACTGGTAGGCTTGGACGACATCCTTGGGAACTCCCCGTGCCCTTTCGTAATATGTGGCGATCACGAACATCGCCGGCCCATGCCGCTGGTCCGCGGCAAGGCGGCACCACCGTAGAGCTTCCTGATAGTCCTGGGGCATTCCACGCCCGATGTCCGATAGCACGCAGAGCCGATAGAATGCACCGACATGTCGCTGGGTGGCCGCCATGCGGTACCAGCGAACGGCTTCCCTGTGGTCTTTCGGCAAGGCGGTCTCATATCGCATGCCAAGATTGTACTGATCCTCGGCGCTTCCTTGTTCTGCGGTTGCCTGTAATTCGTCGATACGGGACACTGTGTCCCGCACGTCGACGTAGGGAGATTTTGGCGGATCCATGCATGCCGATAGGGTGCAGAGGACGGTCATCATGATGAGATTTCCCGAGCAGCGCCCCATAATCCCTTCTCCTTCGAAATAATCCTGCGTCTGTTGTCTTGCGATTCTCATCCGACAAGCAGCAACGCAGAGGCCACTCTAACACATCTCGCTCTCTAGAAATCCACCAAACCTAACACACGAGCACCGTCTTGCCCTTCGACGTTCCTGTTGATTTCGCCGCAGAGAAAAGCTATCTGTTAGCATCGGCACGAAGGTGAGATCTTGGCTCTAGTCGCTCCGCGGGACATCATGAGAAGCGCGTTCTTTGTAGGAACTTTCTTGCTCGTCTCCGCGTTATCGGCTCAGGCGCAGCAAGAGTTTTCGCCTGCGGCGGTCGAGAAGGGCGTGCTCCTGGTAGCCAGTCCCTCGCTAAGCGATCCGAACTTCCACCAAACCGTCCTGCTTATTATCGAACACGGACGAGGCGGGACAGTCGGCCTCATTCTGAACCGCCCCACGAACGTACTCCTGTCCGAAGTCTTGCCGGATTTTACTGTACTGAAGCGCACCCCCTACCGATTGTTTGCCGGTGGGCCGGTCAACCAAACGCAACTGGTCCTGTTGTTCCGGCTCACGCGAGTCTTGCCTGATACACGTCAGATCGTCGGTGGAATTTATGTGGGCACACCGCGCGTCCTGGAACGCATCATGACTCAACCTAAACCGACCGAAACATTTCGAGCGTTTGCCGGATTTGCCGGGTGGGCACCTGGACAGCTCGAACATGAAATGCTCGAAGGAGCATGGGGTATCTTGCCGTCGGATGCGTTCAGCATTTTCGACAAAGACCCGGCCACCCTCTGGCCGGACAGCATCACCCGTCTTCAGGCCCCTAAGAGCATTTCCCATTGAGTGATTTTGCTGAGTCTGGCAGGGATTGCAGAAGCTATATTGTACGAAGCGTCCTCGAACATGGAATCCGCATGGTGGGGTCATCCGTTATGTGGCGTAGTGAAGTTCCCCTCGTTTTTTGGACAGGTCGTGAAGCCAAGATTGCGGTAGAACGACCGTCGGAAAACCCGGGAGCTACACATGGCCCAGAAACGGAGGACACATGGGGAGGAGTTCAACGCGCGGGTGGCAGTGGAGGCGATTAAGGGGATACGGACGCTGAGTGAATTGCGTGCGGCTCATGGTGTTCATCCCACGGTCATTGCCCATTGGAAGCGGCCGTTGGTGAAAGGCGCCCCGGAAGTATTCCGACGGGGCTTGGGGGGAGGCCGCAGCGAGGAGACGGTGACGGCACCCCTGTATCAGGAGGGCCAGCTCAAGATGGAGCTGGAGTGGCTTAAAAAAAGCTCTGAGCGTGTCGCCGGAGGACCGACGAGAATGGCTTCAAGCAGATTGCACGTCGTTGTCGATTGCGCAGCGGTGTGCCTTGGTGGGGCTGGCGCGGTCGACGTCCTAGTCCGAGCCGGTGTCCGAGAGCGGAGCGAACCTGGCGTTGCTGCGCTGATCGATCGGCTGTATGTGCAGCGGCCGTTTTACGGGGTGCCGCGGATGACCGCCTGGCTGCCGACCCTGGGTCATGCGGTCAACCACAAGCGGGGCGAACGACTGATGCGGGTCATGGGGGGGCGGGCGGTGCTGCCGGGGTCGCATACGAGCCGGCCGCAGCCGGAACATCGGCGGTCCCCGTATTTGTTGAGGACGCTCGCGGGGGTCAGAGCCAACCAGGTGTGGTGCGCGGCCATCACGTATGTGCCGCTGCGGCGGGGATTCCTGTACCTGGTGGCGATCATGGACTGGTTCAGCCGCTACGTCGTGGCCTGGGAGTTGGGCAACACCCTGGACACCGGCTTTTGTGTCGAGGCGCTGAGACGGGCCTTGGCCAGGGGGTGCCCAGAGAGTTGCAGCACCGATCAGGGGGCCCAATTCACCAGCCAGAAGGGCCTCGCGTGTGTGGAAGGGGCCGGGGTGCGTGTCAGCATGGATGGACGGGGTCGTGCGCTGGACAACGTCTTCGTCGAGCGGCTGTGGCGGAGCGTGACCTACGAGGAGATCTATCTGCGGGAGTATGCCGATGGGGCGGAGGCCTGGCGGGGGTTGCAGCGGTATGTTGCGTTCTACAACGTCGAACGACGCCACCAGAGTCTGGGACGTCGCACCCCGGCCGAGGTGCATTTCGGGTGAAAAATGGGGCTACTTAGGTAGGGACTCGCGGGAGATCGCTCCGGATAACCGATCCTGGTGCGAAGTTGTGAGCGGCCCCCCAGCCCGGAACCATAGAAGGAGCCCGGCGGGCCCTGAACGAAAGGAGGAGACCCGACAGAAATCCATGAGCGTAAGTTCGGAGAAAACCTGTCCAAACAATGGGGGGAAGCTCAACACTCGGAAGGAAAAATGATGGGTTTATGACTATAATGGCCATCATAAATCATGCGCTCGACACTGGTCATCCTGATGTTTGATGACTTTGTATCCGAGCATGGACCGTTCTTGCATCGGCCGACTCAGTGACAAGGAGATGAGAATTTGGCGAGGAGGTAAAATAGGAATGGAACATTCTTTCTATGCGTCAGGAATCGCAGCCCTTCGTGCCAAATTACGAGACACCTGGTTGCATGACCTCGTCAACCACTATCGGACCATCAAGCGCCGGGTAATGCGGCGGTCCGAAGGCGAGGCATTCTTGTTGCGCAGATATGCTCGGATCCACGGCAAACCGCTCAATCTGACGAATCCTCAGACCTTTACGGAGAAGATGTTCTGGCGCATGATTACCTGGAACAGGGGCGACATGCCCCCACGGTTTCGGCAGCTGGCCGATAAGTATGCCGTGCGATCCCATGTGGCGAGCAGGGTAGGCGAGGAGTACCTGATCAAGCTCTTATGGCAGGGGAATGACCCGCGCTCGATTCCGTTTGACCGGCTGCCGACGGAGTACGTAATCAAGCCCAGCCATGCAGCTGGGCAAGTGATCATCGTCAGGGGTAAGGTGGATCGCGAAGCGATTATTCGTCAAGTGTCGGGGTGGCTGACCAGCGATTATTATTGGCACGGACGCGAATTTCAATATTATGGGATTCCACCCCGTATTCTGATTGAAGAATACCTGACCAATGAGGATGGGAGCCCACCGTTCGACTATAAAGTCTACTGCTTTAACGGAACGCCGGAGCAGATTCTGGTTCGCAATCATACACACGACATCACTCCGTTTTTTGACACAACATGGAATTTCCTCGACTTCACCGATGAGCCAGGTGGAGTACGACCTTGGGTACCAAAGCCGGCGAATCTTGATGAAATGCTGGCGCTTGCCGCGAAACTGTCGATCGGGTTCGGGTACGTCCGCTTAGATTTCTACAATGTCAAGGGGCGAGTCTACTTCGGCGAGTTCACCTTTACACCAGCGGGAGGGATCATAAAATATGACCCTGAGTTTTGGGATCTGAAGCTCGGGGAGAAATGGGATCTATCACTGGACCACTGAAAGACGACCGTCTTTTTGATGGCTCACCCGTTGATCCAAGGATGTAACGGGTGCCTCCCCCAGCTCATCTATCCAGTGCTGACAACCGTCCCATCCGACCGGATATAACCGTGCTCTTCATTCCTAGCGGCTTGACCGAAGCAGTTCATCGACGCGACAGGCATGAGCACTTTCTTGTCCTGAAAAATCAACACATACCGTTCGAATAGGATGGGAGATCACTCCCGATACTGGTTGCCATGATCTCGATGAAGGCCGACGTCGCATAGCCTTTCTTCTTGGAGAGCCACCGTGGCATAATCGCGTTAAGCACCTCGTTCAGTCCCTCGACTCAAGGGATCGATCATGTCCGGTTTGATTACCCACAGCCTGATGTTGCCCGTGGTGGCCGCTGTTCTCAGCGTTACCATCGATGGCTATGTTACTCATGCGAGCCATGATGGCCAACCTGCCACAGCGTTCCCTGCTCTCTCGGGACAAGGCCACGAGATTCCAGGTCTTTCATTCCGAGTATTTGTTGATCAAGGGACGAAGGAGGCGGTTGGCGGATCTCTCGAACAGACGCAGGCTGATGCAGTTCTCCAGACAGTGGTCGAGACATTCTCCCATTTGAATCAACATCGGCATACCTATCCAGGGTTCGATGAAGCGGTGAACAAGGGGATGATCGAGCGCGTGATCATTCAACCGAGCGTCCGCAATCATGAAGGGAAGCCCTTCTCATTTCTGGTTGTTCGGACAGTGGATCCTGGTCGGGTCAGGTTGCTGATCAGTGCGTCATCGATGAGAGATGGGCGCTATATCGGAGAGACTGAACAGTTTGCACCTGTGCTGGCGCGAGAGTTCCAGTGGGTGGTCAGCAAAGCGGAGACTGGTCAGAAGCCGAAGACAGTATCTCTCGAACGGGACATCCAGCATGCGCCCATTCGGGATGATAGGAATATTCGAGCCCTCTCTGGTGAGGAGCGGCTGCGGCTGCTTCAACAGCTATTCGAGGCGTACCTACGCACCGTCGACGACCAGCAGAGTTTGGATGGGCAGTCCTACTACGAGGTCGGCACCACCAATTTGGCTCCCCCGAGCCAGCCGGACTCTGCGACGAAGTTTTATGATATTCGGGTTCGAGAAGCCTTGCAGAAAATCGTACGGGAACCTGTATTTCTGGAACGCACGCCACTGGCTGTGACGAGTCTGCTGAACGGAAATATCTGGAATGTGACGTTCGTCAAAGTCGACCAGCGCGATTGGGCGACAAGAACTAGGGTGCAGCCGGCAGATAACGCTGTGATGGTCGGTGTGGCTGGGCGATCGGTTCAGCCCGCGACAATTTTGATCAATCTCCATCGAAGGGCAGCTCCCGACGATCCCTTTTATGCCGATACGAAGGATCTGCCGATGGGCGCGTTGTCTAGTGACCAATTGGCGTTGGTCGTTGCTAAGGAGATCCAGCAGAATATCATCGAGAAATCACAAACCGGTCACGTCGCACAGGATGCACTCACGGCACCGAAATAATGGCACGCACGGACATAGCGCACGTGACGGAAAGCAATAACCCCGTCGGACTCCGCTACGGTGTGTTGGTATGACGGAGTATTAACCGTCAGGTGGCCGCCGTCCTTTATCTTCCAAGATACAGGTCTTCCAACCAACCTTATGGTATAAGTCATAGTGCCGTCTCCTGCCGCGTTCGGCGCGAAGAAGAACGCATTCAGAGTTTTACATCCGGTGAATCTTTCGCAAGTGAGGTCTTTCAACGTGTCTGACGTGACAAAGATCGTTCGGCAGTTTCGACAAATTCTGCTCTGGCCCATGCAACTCACGCCCATCCGTGAGGATGCGGCGATCCAAAAGCACTGGGAGCTCTTGCAGGCAACCAATTCGAGTAATCCCTGGAGGGAGCTGGTCGATGAGTTTACAGGCGATCCTCGTCAGTTCCAGGAACGACATTACAGCGAGTTCGTGACGTTTCTGCCGTATGTCCAGCGTTTTCTCTATGGCGAAGGAAAGAGAACCAGCTCGGATGTCCATGAAAAGTCCGCCATCCGTGTCTTCCGTCGCGACGATATCGCCAAGGTGCGGATGGTGTTTCCTGGTCCTCATACGGCGCCTGCGACTTTTACTGTGGCGCACGTTGATCTGTATTTCTTCTACGACATCGATGTGGCGATTCTGGTCGTCGAGATCTACGCCGATAATGTACCGCTCTCGCAGGTGCAGAACTCACTCTTTCGTTTTGGCCGATGCTATCCCACCTATTGGGAATCTGATGGGCACGGTGGCCATTGCCCCAAGCATGTGGAGTGGCTTTCCTCGGACGGCAAGGTGCTCGCCGTGTCGGACTATGAGCGCCGTGAGAAATATCTCTCGTTCGTCTGCCGGCATCGGTCGCTCAGTCTCGCCTCGCACTGGGAATTCCTGCTCGAACCGCTGGTGCTGCACCATTCAGAAGAAGCAGGGCCGATTCGTTACCGACAGATCGAGTATCATCTGATGCCGGTAATGGCGTATCTTACCCTGGACGATCCGGGGGCGCTGACTCGGGGAGAGTTCGCACGAGCGGGCTTGGCGGCGGCACCGGGCAGATCCGACACGTTGCCCTTTTCGGAGCATTATCTCAGTGACTTTGAAGCACGCTATTGTTACGACCGGTATTGGAACGGGCAGGGGAGGAATCCTGCAGGAACCCGTTTCATGTGTACCGGTCGCGTGTTTACGATGGTGGGAGAGGCCGGAGAACCGGCGTTTGAGGACCGCAAGACCAATCTGGAGCAGTTCCGTCACGAATATTTTCTGATGTTTTTGATCCCGCATTTTCACAAAGCCGCTCTGTTGATGCTGACCAATCGCCTGGTGGAGGCGATGAACCAGCTCGATCCCACGAAGCTCGATTCGGTCAGGCAGTTCCGCCGCGTCATTCGCCAAACACTCGGCATCTTTCTGCGCTTCACCCATCGCTACTGGTCGCATCAGATTTCGGATCATGGACAGGTGAAGGAACTCTATCGGATGATCAGTGAACACTTGGGTACCGGTCGACTCTATGAGGAGCTTCGGTCGGAACTGGAGGATATGAGTCAATACCTCGACAGCGATGCACTGCGTCGGCAAGGTGAAACCATGGTCCGCCTGACTGTCGTGGCCACAGTCGGCTTGATCGGCGTGGCGACAACCGGTGTGCTCGGCATGAATCTGTTCGCACTGGGGGAGGAGTCGACGATGATGCGGGTCGGCTATTTCCTGCTGGTCCTGATTCCCGTCGTCGCCGTGACGCTCTATACGGTGTTGAAGTCCAGACGTCTGTCGGATTTTCTGGAGGCCCTTGCAGCCGAGCATCGGTCGTCCAGAGAGAAACTAGCGGCCGTCCTGACAGTGTGGAAGGCCAAACATGGACGGGATTCCTAACCTCGATCAGTCCAACCCAATTCAGTTGTCGGCCATCCGGCTTCTACCCTATTGAGCAATCTGTCACGTTCAAAGCGATCACTCTGCGTTGTTTAGTGACATGAATCGAAGAACTTTGTGATGCCATCAACGACGGGGATTTTCCATAGGTTCCACCATGACAGGGCTCCGACAAGATCTGTGTGATCGAGATCTGGATAGATGCGTGATCGTACGCAACCGCCGTGTCGCATGATGCGTTGCTCGAACTTTTCAAAAACATTGAACGGGTGAGGAGCTGAGTGTACGCAATATTAGCGATACGATAATGAATCGCTGATACAGCGCTTGCGGATTGTCGTGCAATGCTGGCGCCATTTCCACTACAGAATGTTGATGAGCTCTATAAGAATCATCCTGTATCTATTGTGATCCACCCTGTATCTATCTGGATACCATGAGTTCCGCGGAGCTATTGAACGAACCGGGAAACACTCAAGAAGCCATATAGAGCAGATCGGATCGCTTATTGCACGACCAACGCAAACAGGAACCTCAATTTTCGGTCAGTACTGAGGTGAACCATGGAACAATTTGAGGAAATGGTCGGAACAAGCCCCTCCATTCGCGCGGTCTTCGACTTGGTCCGTAAAGTGGCGAAAACAGACATGCCTGTATTGATTACCGGTGAAACGGGTACAGGCAAAGAACTGACCGCGCGAGCCATTCATGCACAGAGCTTCCGGAACCATGAGTCATTCGTGCCGATCAATTGCGGTGCCATCCCAGACACGTTGTTGGAATCTGAACTCTTTGGGCACGAACGAGGAGCCTTTACAGGGGCCGTTCAGCAAAAGAAAGGCAAGATCGAAGCGGCGGCGGGCGGCACCCTGTTTCTTGATGAAGTCGGCGATCTCCTTCCGCCGCTCCAAGGCAAGCTGCTTCGTTTTTTGCAGGACGGCACGTTCGAACGAATCGGCGGTCAGCAGGTTCTTCGCGTCAATGCGCGGGTGATCGCTGCGACGAACGTTGATCTGAAGGCAGCCATGGACAAAAATCTGTTCCGCGAGGACCTCTATTATCGCTTGGGGGTGATGCACATTCATCTCCCTCGGCTTCGGGAGCGAGGCGAAGACACCTCGATCATGGCCATGCTTTTTCTCAGGCGCGCTGCTGCTGTTTATGGGAAGCCGATACGGGGCTATACCTCTGCTGCCATCAAAGCGATTCAGTCCTATTCCTGGCCTGGCAACGTACGGGAACTCAGCAATAAAGTGAGGCGCGCCGTTGTCATGGCGGAAGGTGACGACATTACGCCTCGCGATTTGGATTTGACCTGCGAGACCCTCCAGTCTGGAGACTCGCTGGCTTCCTTACGGGCGGCGCACCGCCGGATTGAAGTGGAGCTGATCGTCAAGGCGATCTGTGTGCATCGAGGGAACTTGACCCGTGTGGCACACGACCTTGAAGTAAGTCGAACGACGTTGTACAGAAAACTCCAGGTCTACAACCTTGAAAAGCTCGTGCCATCCCACCCCATCCGTTCCGTGATTTTTCACACTGGCGCCGAGTCATTGGATTGTAATGGAGCCCCTGATGCGGTGAGCGCGTGACCAGGGGATGTGAACGGGCATGCGTTCTAAAACCCTCTCAACCGGAACGTGGCATAAGGACTGTGTTTCGTACTGAAATGCGTTCCTTCCTAGAAAACCATTCCAGGACGAGCGATACCATTCGAATCTGTCCAATAATAGAACGGTGCACCATGCACCATCGATTTTTTCTCAATGGCGTCGAAGCCGCGGATTGCCAATAGGGACAAGCACTTCAGCGAACCGATAAGAGAGCGGCTCTTTGGATAGCCCTTTCGTGCTTTACGCTGGAACTGTCCAATAGTAGGACAATCGTCGACAGAAACTTCTACTTATACCTTCCATCTCGCGGTCCCATTTCCAAAACCCACATCAATTCACACTGTTGTCATCTGGGCATCTGAATTGCTGAGTTTGAATTGTTGAGTACGTGAATCGAGATGGCATGGAGGTGTACGGCCGTCAAGGCAAACCATTGAGTGCGGGATGTTTTCCCCCATTCACGTTCCTTCTAAAGAGGCCTATCATGAATCTCCATGGTTGTGCTGGTCGGGTTCGTGTGTTCCTCCTTGCCAAGGATTGCGCTTGGGAAGATCGAATATGACCAATGTGGCGAGCTGTCATACCAACTAAACAGGAGGGGATTATGGCCACTGAAGATAGTATCAAGAGACTCGAGGAACGATTGACGCGACTGGAGGCAAATCTGGCCCAGCAGCCACAAGTTGGGCCTGGTGGACTTACATCTCCCGGCGGAACGGTAGTGGATCCGGCACCGTGGGGCGGAGGAGGCTGGGGATATCGTCCGCCATCCTGGGGAGGTTGGGGATATCATCGGTGGCCGACTCCGGTTGTCGATCCGGGACCATTCCCCACACCGATAGTTGATCCAGGCCCGTTTCCCCCTCCAGTTGTTGCGGACCCCGCCCCTTACCCGTGGCAATGGGGAGGAGGAGCTGTTGTGCGGCAGACGGCTGGCACGACCCTAGGACGGATTGGCCAAATCGGCGATCCGCCGCCGATTGACGTGAGCCGATTTTCGATTTCCCAACTCGAGTCCTCGTTGCACACAATAGAAGCCGAAAGGGCCCGTTTGAACTCGATGGAGACGATGATCAAGCAGCAGCTAGATGCTTTGAAGAGACAACAGGGAAAGGGCTAGCCGGCAAAGTTTGCTCCTTGGACGAATCCTTAGCAGGCTTAATCCGGCCCGAAAGTAAAGGTGTGCATATGCGAATACTCCCTTCTTCCGATTCAATGCGAATACCGACCTTCGATCAAGGGGGCCGCCCACAAAAGGTTCTGCTGATTGGCTTCCAAGACCAGGACAACCTCGGTTTGCGGTATTTGATGTCGGCGGTGAATGCCTCGGGTCATCAGGCCTTCATCATGACCTACGGTTCAGACCCAGGTTCAATCCTCAAGCGCATCGTGAGAGACAAACCAGATGTCATCGGGTTCTCGTTAATATTTCAGTACATGGCGCCCGACTTTGGCAGAGTCATTACCGCTCTTCGAAAGGCTGGGGTAGTTGCCCATTTCACTATGGGAGGTCACTACGCCAGTTTCGAACCACGAGAGATTCTCATGCACATGCCCGGCCTTGATTCCGTAGTGCGCTTTGATGGTGAAATAACGCTGGTCAAACTGTTGCACTGTCTCGGTACCGGTTCAGACTGGCGAACCCTTCCTGGGATTGCATTCCGCACAGACGACAATGAAATCAAGGTAGCGCCTTTGGCGACGGTGGTGGAGGACCTTGATATTCTCCCAATGCCCGATCGTGAATCGATCGACTATGAAGGACACCCGATGCCCACGGCCTCGATTCTCGGTAGTCGCGGTTGTCCTTGGGATTGTTCCTTCTGTAGCATCCGACCATTTTATGAGGAGCAGGGCGGCCCACTTCGTCGGCTGCGCGCCCCGCAGGCGATCGTTAACGAGATGATCCATCTGCACCGCAACCGGCAGGTCCCGATCTTTCTGTTTCAGGACGATGACTTTCTGGCGGGTGGGAAAAGCGCAAAGAACTGGGCAATCGAGATAGCAGATCTCCTCATGAACGCGGGTTTCGGCGGAGCGGTGACATTCAAGATCAGCTGCCGGTCCGATGAGATCACTGAGGATGTGTTGAAGCGATTAGTTGCGGGAGGACTGACACACGTTTACATGGGAGTCGAATCGGGCGATGAAGAAGGCCTTCTGAACATGAGCAAGCGGCTGAAGCCGGAGGCACATTTAAAGGCCGGCCGGATATTGAAACAGGTCGGACTTTCCTTCGATTTTGGCTTCATGCTGGTCGATCCCTACTCCACGATTCGCAGTATCCGGCAGAATATCGATTTTCTAGAATCCTTCATAGGAGATGGATGGACGGTCGCACCGTTCTGCCGAATGTTGCCTTACGCCGGTACGCCCATCAAGCGCAGGCTCGAATCGGAAGGGCGTCTGATAGGAACTCCCTTCGAGCCTGATTACAAGTTCCTCGACCCGAAGTTGGATCTCTTCTACGACTGGATGGTCAAGACATTCTACGAAAGGAACTTCACAAATCAGGGGCTTTGCCACATATTGCGAGGCCTACTCTTCGAAGCACACTTACGACTGGCGGCGCGGAACCGCGTTTCAGATGCTCAAAAAGCATACCTGCATTACTTGACAGCGATCTGTAACAGTGTGGCGTGTTACACGCTGCGTTGCGCTATAGACCATATCGAAGCAACCCCACTGTCGAGGCTCAATCAGGATCCGGGTTATCTGGAAGGCCTGACAGCGCATGAAAAGCGAGAAGAGACACGCCTTGTCGCTGAAGTGGGGCAATATTACAGATGGGTCCATCAGGATAACGGTCCGATACCAGGCCCGGTCGGCGGCTTCGACAAGTCCTGGACCTTCCACGAAGGTGATCGCGAGGCGGCTGGTGTCGGTGCAGCCTGACGTGCTCCACGACGATTGGCTCGCTCTGAGTGCCCCTCGGCCAATGAGCAATGCGATGACAACAGACGTCATTCTCATCTCCATGCCTTTCGCGGAGGTGCGGAGGCCCTCAATCGCTCTCGGCCTACTGCGGGCATCGCTTGCGCATACCGACATTCGGAACGAAGTCATCTACGCCACCTTCTCTTTTGCTGAGACCATTGGCTTGGTGTCCTACCAAGCGATGCAATCAGCCCCCACCGATCATTTACTTGGTGAATGGTGCTTCGCCAGCCATCTGTTCTCTGTAGTTGCGGAGAAAGATGAAGAGTACCTGAATCTGGTACTGGAAGTGCGATCCCAAGGGTTTCCTCCCGACCTCCAACAGAGGAAGGACCTGATGTATTGGGTACGTGCACAGAGCATTGCGTATGTGGATCGACTGGCTGAGGACATCGTGGCGCGCCAGCCTCGTATCGTTGGATGCAGCACCGTATTCCAGCAGCATTGTGCTTCTCTGGCACTGCTCAAACGAATTCGTGAGATGAGTCCCCAGACCGTCTTGCTAATGGGTGGCGCCAATTGTGAAGGGGAAATGGGCGTGGAAACTCTTCGGAGTTTTTCGTGGGTGGATTGTGTCGTTTCAGGCGAAGCAGACCTCATGTTTCCGTCTCTTTGTCGTGCATTACTCGATCATGGTCGGGGCATTAATGCGGCGGTTCTCCCGCCTGGTGCTATTTCGCAGGCCGACCTTCGGAATGTGTTGCCGGTTGTGTCACCGAACGGCTCATCACCGCCGCGTCCGATGATTCACGATATGGATGCGCTGCCTATTCCAGATTACGATCACTACTTTGAAATGCTGAAAGGTTCAACATTATCAAACCTACTTGAGCCTGAGTTATTGGCAGAAAGCTCCCGCGGCTGCTGGTGGGGAGAGAAGTCTCATTGCACCTTCTGTGGCTTGAATGGTACCGGGATGAAGTATCGTTCGAAATCCGCTAAGCGGCTTCTTGCCGAGTTGTCGGAGCTTTCCGGTCGCTACGGTATCCGAACCATTCAATTCGTCGACAACATTCTCGATCTATCCTATTTCAACACGGTGTTGCCGGAGCTGGCCGCAGCCAAGGAGAGGTACGCTATTTTTTATGAGACCAAGGCGAATCTCAAGCGCAACCAGGTCGAACTGTTAGCCAATGCGGGGGTGCGCTGCATTCAACCAGGGATCGAAAGTCTCGACGACAACGTGCTTAGTCTCATCGGGAAGGGGAACTCCACCCTCATAAACCTGCAGCTTCTGAAATGGTTGAATGAGTTCGGCATTGACGCTGCCTGGAACATGCTCAGCGGAATCCCTGGTGAATCGGATAGCTGGTATGCTGAAATGGCCGAATGGCTTCCCGCGATCTTCCATCTCCAACCTCCCACAGGTGTAAATCGAGTTCGCTATGACCGGTTCAGTCCGTATCACATGCGACCGCAGGACTTTGGCTTGATGCTCGAGCCGAGTCGGGCCTATGCGTATGTGTATGATCTGCCGAGAGAATCGTTGATGAAGCTTGCATACTCATTTGAAGACAGCGCACAGAGAATGCATATCCATCGCGGGCTGCAGGAACGGCCCGGCCAAAAGAAATTACAGGAAGTGGTACAGCAATGGAACCATATCTGGAGGAACTCGCGGTCGGTTTTGCGTGTGTATGATGATGGCCACTGTCTGCAAATTGTCGACACTCGCCCCTGTGCATACCAGACGGGCTGGACGTTGAGAGATTTGGAGGCCGAGCTCTATCGTTTATGCGACTGCGCGCAAACACCCACGGCCCTCCTAGAGCAGCTGTCGACGCGGCGTGGAACAAAGGTCTTCATGGAAGAGGTACAACCCGCGATCGAAAGCTTGTGTCGGGCCAAGCTTCTATTGCGACTGAACCATAAGCTGCTTAGCATCGGGGTTAGCACAAAAAATGCCTTCATGGGGGTCTGACATGAGTATTGATTTATTTTTCAACTGGGCCTCACCTTCCTGTACCTGAACGATCCGGTCGTCTTCTTCAGCAGCTGAGCTTCATGCATAATATCCCCTGCGATGTCGGCGGCGGGATCGGACATGTCGATTCTGTAGGCGGCAATGCCAATTTGGGCCTCGGCGTGTCGCTGAATGAAAGACTGTCGTTGACCCGGGGGTACGATCGTACCGTTTTTGGGAGACTCGCTTCCGTTTCCAACCTGCTCCTGATCACCGCGCCTCAAGGCACTCAGATTATGAGCTTGCTCATCGGCGGCACGTATGAAGGAGCACTCGCAACTATATCAACTTTGTCGTCGGGGATGGGGTGACACGAGGAGCGCGGATCTTTAAGTGACGCCACGAATTCCGACGGCCTTCTCCTTCTAGAAAATAGGTACATTGCGATGTGTCCACCGTCCGTCCCTCGAAACTGACTGGAGAGAGAATGACAATTAGTCCAATCTTGGAACGGGGCAGAATGCGACAGCGATCTACTCTCAAGGGTGCCGAAGCCGAGAATCGTAAATAGGGACAAGCACTTCAGCGTTTCGATAAGAGTGCAGCTCTTTGGATAACCATCCCGTGCGCTCTACTGGACCTGTCCAATAGCAGGACAATCGGCTCTAGATCTTCTACTTACCAACCTTTCCAATTTTGCAACCATCTATCAATCAAGCCAATTTCAGCTGAGCATGTGAATTGCTGGAGTGGTGATGGATACGCAGCGGAACCCGGTCACTTTTATTTCTATCGATTGGATATGGAGATTTCCGGCCTCCGAGAACTCTGGGGTGAGACGTTAGGTGATTCCAGAATATGCATTGCGCTCTTAGATGGCGGGGTTGATCTATCGCACAAGAGCCTGGCTGGTGCTGATCTTACCCGGATTGAGACTCTCGTTTCGTGTGGAGCAGGTGATGGTCCAGCCGCAAAGCATGGCACCCATATCGCCAGTGTCATCTTTGGGAGCCATGACGGACCGATTAAGGGTATTGCGCCGCTGTGCCGGGGCTTGATTATCCCGGTGTTCAAGGAAGGAGATACAGGTTCTATTGCTCCATGTTCACAGGTCGATCTTGCGCGAGCGATTGATCAAGCTGTTCAGGCAGGCGCACATATTATCAACATCAGTGGGGGAGAGCTGACCCCCTCCGGAACTGCTTACCCACTGCTCGCCGATGCGGTCAAGGATTGCGCTAAGGGTGGCGTTCTCATCATTGCCGCGGCGGGAAACGAGGGGTGCGATTGCCTGCACATTCCTGGGGCCTTGCCATCGGTATTAGCCGTCGGGGCGATGAATGCACAAGGCGAACCGACAGATTTCAGCAACTGGGGTAAACAATATCAATCCCAAGGTGTCTTGGCCCCTGGAGAAAACATCCAGGGAGCTAGTCCCGGAGGAGGCGTTGTCGTCAGCAGCGGTACCAGCTATGCCACACCTATAGTATCCGGTGTTGCGGCTCTCTTGTTGAGCCTTCAACTTAAGCTTGGACGGAAGCCTGATCTCGATGAGGTGCGAGGAGCGATCCTGAATAGTGCAACAGGATGCGATGAGCAGGCGGTACCAAATTGTCAGCGACTATTAGCCGGGCGTCTGAATATCAAAGGGGCGATGTCGAAAATCACGGGAGGAATGAACGCCATGGCAGAATCCAATATCACAACCACCACCAGTCTGGTCGGGAATGACTCCAATTCAACCATGAAGATTCCCATTCGCCAGCCACCTCCCGCGCAAGTGAGGGTGGCGACTTACGAAAGCGAGACAGTAAACGCGATGGGAGAACAAGTCCCAGAAGGCACAGCGAATATACAAGGGAAAGAAGCTGAGATGGCGCAGGGATCGGTGAGCCCTAGCAACATCAAAGCAGCGGCTTGTGAATGTGGCGGCACGGCTCCCCCGCAGCTTGTCTTCGTGCTTGGGCAACTCAGCTATGATTTTGGGACCGAAGCGCGCCGCGACTCCATCACGCAGCATATGAAACACCCTGCCAATCCTCATGATCCTGCTCAGCTCTTGGCCTATCTCAAAGAGAACCCTTGGGAGGCGGCCGCCATTCTTTGGACACTGAATCTCGACGCCACACCGATCTATGCGATCCAAGCTCAGGGTGGATTTGCCGGCGAGATCTACCAACGGCTGTGTGAATTTCTCAGCGATCAAGCCAAGGGAGAAGTCGAACGGGTCTCGATTCCTGGTTATATCGGAGGGAGGGCGAGGCTATTGACCGGCCAAGTTGTTCCCATTATTTGGCCAGTCCTTCGTGGCACCTATAGCTGGAACACCAAGGCGCTGGTCCAAGCCATTTATGGCACTCTCCCTCAAGAAAGAGCCTCCCAAAAGGAGAGAGACGAGTATGGCGCGAAAGCACAAGCGGTAACCAATTTCCTCCGGAGAGTTTATGAGGAGCTTCGTAACCTAGGTGTTACACCACAACACCGGGCGATCAACTACATGGCAACGAATGCCTATCAAGTCACGGAGGTTTTTACAGAAGCTATGAAGGAGGAAATGGAGCTCGACACCATTGAGGTGGAACGGAGTCCGATTTGTCGGCCGGAGTCTGATTGTTGGGATGTGAAGCTCACATGCTTTAGCCCCAAGAAGATGTACGAGCGAGCCAGAAAGGTGTATCGATGCTGTGTGGATGTGAGCGATGTGGTTCCAGTGATGGTTGGCCAGGTGCGTTCTTGGTATGTGCGGTAAGGACCACTGATGAGGCCCACATTTCTCAACAAAGAGAAAGAGGAGGTACAGCAATGAGACTTCCAATGCAATCAGCGGGCATTAATCCTGTCAAGGGTGAGGTGCCGAAGTTAGTAATTGCTCTGGAGCCAAGTACCGTAGGAGAAATTAAGAGTGGTCTCTGGTGCACGGGTGAATCTTGTGACAGTTTGAAGATTGCCTGCGAGAACGGTCACGCGAGCTACCAGGAAGCGGGTTCTGGTAAACATAAACTTGGTTGGTGCATAGTGTGAGACATGCGTCGTGCCGTGCTTGCGCTGGGAAGCCACACTCCTACGCTGGGATGTAGTTCGCGGTCGTCAATGGTATTACGCCGCGATATAGACCACATCACTGGGTAAAGGGATGTGAGCGATGCTCTTGATAGTTGAAGAAGTAGGCTAGTGATTTGTGCTGTAGCCACTGCGATGGTTCTACAATGGCTGCAACCTAAGAGAACGAATTCCATGGAGGCAACAAATGAGACTTCCAATGCAATCAGCACACGTCAGAGGTGACAGTCTTTTTACCAGTAGGGCCGTCAGGAATGACAGATGGACAACGGTAGTGCCGCAGCAAAAAGGAGCCGTCGTTATCAAAAATCGTCCCGCCCAGTTCTATGTCAGGCCGTTCCCGGGGTGCCAAGACTGTATTTGCCATGTTGGTGGCGACGACGTGGTGGGTGAGTTGGCTTGCCCGTGCTGCTTCATAATTAAGTGGTGGTAACTCAAAACCTACTCCATCGTGGCGATGAAGCGAGACTCCTTGGTCAGTCCACAAATGGTAAGCCTCGCGCGTGAGCTAGGCCCGCGATGGCGCGGTTCGGTGCATTCTTTGTTTATGCAGTAAAACAATCTGTTTAGTGAGGATAGAAAATGAAACTTCCGAATCAGTCAGCAGGTGCTAATCGTGACGTGAGCTGTGGCTTCTCCCCTATTCCGAGTGGAATCGGTCAGTCACAGTGGTCTCGATTTTTACCACGACCAAGAGAAACTAGAATCCGGAGCCTCATAGGTACTCCAGGGGATGGGCCAGTGCAATCCGGTGTGGGAGAAACGTGCACATTTACCAATGACAACATAGCGGTGTGCGATACGTTCATATGGGATTGTGACCCTGATGGTGTCTGTGTACAGGGAGGTACCCTTTGGACGGACTGTTATGACAATAATGGAAATAAGATTCCTTGTCCGTGAAGATGGTGAGTTGCCTCCAGCATGGTCAGACGCGAGAGGGGTGGAAAAGCATATTGAGAACGCCATGAGAATACCACCTCAGGCAGCGGGCGTTAGGCGAACTTTTTCGCCTTCAGCAGAAGCTCTCAAGAATGCTGTGAGCGGCATCTCTCCTCTGTTGATCTCTTCCTCTCTGAGTCGAAGATATCTCGCCACTAGACGAGAAAGGTCACTTTTTGCACCAGACTGTGGAGTATGCTTTCATTATGGCTGCCACTGTTCGGTCGAACAAGGGTTTTTGGTGTGTGTCAATTGTCCTGTTTTCACTACAGGTCTTTGAATCGCCGGACATAAGAAACGCAAATGGTGGGGTCACAACTTGGTGTGCCAGGAAAGTCTGGGAGAGGGGGGAAGCCCTGTGGAGACAGAGCGGAAACCCGTCACTGGTCCCCAGCAGGACGGTAGTCCTGCCCGGCAACGGAAGGGCATCCAGCCGCAAGCGAGTCTTGCGTGGTGATGAGGCAACCCATCCTGCGAAACATAGACAGCGAGTGTGCAGGCCGTGCGATGGAGCCCCGAAAGGACTCAACGACGTGGGAGCCGAGCTCGTCAAGATCAGCGAAGGCTGCATCGAGACACCGCGATGCCAGGTGTCTTGGTCCCACCGGGGTCACAGAACAGGGCATGTACATAGGGGGACCTCAGGAACCTGGGAGGCCCCGCCGTGTCTTCTCTGACACCGGATAGGGGTCACCCGGATACCATCCCCTGGCCCACAAGCGAGGTGCTTGTTGCCTGTGGGAGAGACAAATATCGAGCACGGGGGAAGTACTGTTGGCCGAAGGCAACGAAGGGCCGCAGGATGCACGGCGGGGCGTCGGAATGGCTCCATAGTACCGAGGAGGGCGGGGAACTCGTCCCAGAGGACCCAGCGGAGGGAAGGGAGTGGTCGGGATCACGGGATTGCTGGAGGGACACATGGGTGAGACACCGAGCTCGCAGACCGTGCCAACGCGACTCCAGCAAATAGCAGAGCGGGCCCGGCAGCTCCCGGCGGTGGGCGACATGCGGCGCTGTCTGGACCAACGGGTGGGCGACGGCTCGTGACCTGAAGAGCCGGATGCGGTCATCGCGCACGTCCGGATCTGTGGGGGGGCGGGGCAGGTAACTGCTGGGCCTACCCGACTCTTGTGCATTGAATCCGCAACCTCATAATTTGGTGAGGCACGGAACAGGACCCGACCCTCATTCAGGACTGCGCTGTCGTCGCCGTGACGCTCTATACGGTGCTGAAGGCCAGACGTCTGTCCGATTTCCTGGAGGCACTTGCAGAAGAGCATCGGTCGCTCAAAGAAAAGCTTGCGGCGCTGCTGGCCGTATGGAAGACCAAACACGGACGGGATTCCTGACCGCGCTCGACCTAGCCGAATTCAAAGGAGCGTGATCAGGTTGCGCCAGTCTTTCTAACCATTCATTGGATACGGTCTCTGGTCGCTTTACAAAGTCAGGCGTCAGCCGCCTGTAGCAGAGGTTGATCGCGAATGGATCCCAGAGCCTCCTAACTCGTTCTGGCTTCGGTCGCTTGACAGGTTTCGGGTATTTTCAGTAGGATGTCAAAACCTTTAATGCTCATCCAGTGAGGTGAGCAAGGAGCCAATTATGAATTTCGGTCCGGCCATGGCCGGTGACAAAGCAACCTTCTCACCACAGGCGGGTGAGGAGGTTTTTTTATGCCTCGATTCGACAAGAACCTGATTACATCATTATTACCTGACCATGACGACTCCCATACACAAGTCGGTGGAGCGGAAGGATGAAAAGCTGATCATGGATGCCGGGGACATCTCCCGCGCCATGATGCGTATTGCACACGAGATTGTGGAGCGGAATAAAGGGGTGAAAGATCTGACACTAGTGGGAATTAGAACAGGCGGTGTGCATCTTGCCCATCGACTCGTCAAGCGTATCCTTAGTATCGAGGGCGTACCGGTTCCCATCGGTGAATTGGACATTACATTGTATCGCGATGATCTGGCGTTGCGCAAAAATCAACCGATCCTTCGAAAAACCTCCGTGCCGTTCGACATGACGAATAAAGTCGTTGTACTAGTCGACGACGTCTTGTTCACCGGAAGAACGATACGGGCGGCGATGGATGGGCTCATGGACTTGGGACGTCCGGAGGAAATCCAACTGGCAGTGTTGGTCGATCGTGGCCATCGGCAGTTGCCGATCAAAGCGAATTACATCGGAAAGAATCTGCCGACCTCTCGGGATGAGCAGGTCCAAGTGTTGTTGGACGAAGACGGGGAAGATGACCGGGTCGTCATCTTGAAATCCTGAAGCGGAGGATTCCATGAGTCTCAAGCGCAAAGATCTGCTGAGTCTCGCTCCGTTGTCTGTGGATGAGATCATGCTCGTCCTGGACACGACGGATTCCTTCAAGGAAGTGACCGGGCGGGACATCAAAAAAGTGCCGGCTCTCCGAGGCAAGACCGTCGTGAATCTCTTCTTTGAGCCGAGCACGAGAACCCGCACATCCTTTGAGCTGGCGGCCAAGCGTCTGAGCGCTGACGTGATCAACTTTTCTCCCTCCTCCAGCAGCGTGGTGAAGGGCGAAACACTTCTTGATACGGCTCGGAATATTGAAGCGATGCAGGCGGACATCATCGTCCTGCGTCACTCTTCGGCCGGAGCTGCTGAAACGCTGGCGAACGGCGTCAAGTCATCTGTCATAAACGCAGGCGATGGATGGCATGAGCACCCCACGCAAGCGTTGCTCGACCTGTACACGATCCGGCAACGGGGGATGACTTTCCGTGGATTGCGCGTCGCGATCGTCGGCGATGTGTCGCACAGCCGCGTGGCGCGTTCGAATATCTATGCACTCGCTAAACTTGGTGCCGAAGTGCGCTTGGTGGGACCGCCGACGATGATACCGCGTGGGGTGGAGAAGCTGGGAGCGAAGGTGTACTACGACATGGATGAAGGGCTGCGCGACGCCCATGTCATTATGATGCTTCGGCTGCAGCTGGAGCGGCAGGGACGCGCGCAGTTTCCCACGATTCGGGAGTACTCGAGACTCTACGGCTTGACCGCCGAGCGAGTACGGCTGGCGGACTCTGGTGCCATCGTCATGCACCCAGGACCGATTAATCGAGGAGTGGAAATCGCCCCGGATGTTGCCGATAGCTTGTCCTCGGTGATTCTCGATCAAGTGGCGAACGGCGTGGCAGTGCGTATGGGAATTCTGTACCTGATGTCGGGAGCGAACTAGCGGAATCTGATGATCGGTTGATCTGATGATTTGTCAATTGAGTGATTGAACAGATCCGTCGTGAATTTGAGCGCAGCCATTCATTACATCAACGGATCATCAGATCGACAGATTCTATCAATAGTGGAGAGGAGTCTTCAGTGCCAATTCTGATCAAGGGTGGTCGCGTCATTGACCCAGGCCGGTTTGTCGGAATTGACGATGTGTTAATCGAGAACGGGAAGATCGCTGCCGTGGGCCGGAATCTTCCGGCACCGGCCGGTGGCAGAACCATTCAAGCCAATGGGAAGCTTGTGATGCCGGGGTTCGTTGATTTGCACGTCCATTTTCGCGAGCCGGGGTTCGAGTACAAAGAAACCATTCAGAGCGGCAGTGCTGCGGCCGTTGCGGGTGGTTTTACGACGGTCTGTTGCATGCCCAACACGAACCCGGTGAACGACAATCAAGCCGTTACCGAGTTTATCTTGGAACGAGCGCGGTTGGCCGGCCTCGCCAATGTACTGCCGGTCGGCGCCATCACAAAAGGATCGGAAGGGAAGGAACTGGCGGAGATCGGGGACCTACGGCGGTCCGGCTGTGTCGCCATCTCGGACGACGGTAAGCCTGTGATGAACAGCTTGGTGATGCGGCGAGCGATGGAATATGCCTTGGCTTTCGATCTGACGGTCGTCGACCATTGCGAAGACCTGCATCTGGCGGAAGGCGGCTGTATGAATGAGGGATTGGTTTCGACCGAACTGGGATTGCCTGGTATCCCGGCTGCGGCGGAGGATGTGATGGTGGCGCGCAATCTCTCCCTCTCGGAGCTCACGGGAGCTCGGCTTCATCTTGCACACATCAGCACAGCCGG
This sequence comes from Nitrospira sp., assembly GCA_029194675.1. Lineage (NCBI taxonomy): Bacteria > Pseudomonadati > Nitrospirota > Nitrospiria > Nitrospirales > Nitrospiraceae > Nitrospira > Nitrospira sp. The sequence continues at coordinate 23,920 of JARFXP010000013.1, forward strand.
GTCCGTCAGAATGGTGCGGGAGGCGAAGGCCCGCGGGATCCACGTGACGGCGGAAGCCTGTCCTCACCACTTTCTGCTGACGGAAGAACTGGTGCGTGGCTACAACACCCACGCGAAGATGAACCCCCCCTTGCGTACCTGGGCGGATGTCCAGGCGATCAAGGAAGGATTGCGGGACGGCACGATTGATGTGATTGCGACCGACCATGCGCCTCATGCCACGCAAGAGAAACAGCAGGATTTCACCGAGGCACCGTTCGGAATCGTTGGACTTGAAACGGCGTTGCCGCTGACGTTGGGGTTGGTGGAGGAAGAGGTTCTGTCACTGGAACAAGCGGTCCAGAAACTGACCTCGGCTCCGGCTGCGGCGTTCGGACTCAACAAAGGAACGCTGGCGGTCGGCGCAGATGCCGATGTCGTCATCGTTGATCCGCAAGAACAGTGGGAAGTCGATCCGTCCAAGTTCCGATCCAAGAGCCGCAATACGCCCTTTGTGGGATGGAAGGTGAGAGGTCGAGTGAATACAACCATTGTAGGCGGTAGGGTGGTGTTCGAAACCGGTCCGGTGGAGCGGTAGCGCTGTGCGACGACTGTCCCGGTGGGGGATGGTTGGGTGTCTTACGCTTGAGTGGGTTGCGCTCGCCGTCTGGGTTGGAGGCATGGTCGTACTGAGCGGAGCGGTGATCCCGGCCGTGTTCAATACATTCGGAGGACAGGATTCCGGAGGCATGTTTTTGACTAGGGCGTTCGAAGGTTATCACCGTTTGGTCATCGGCGCTGGTGCCATCCTCTGTGCTACACTCTGCTACCGCTGGTGGATCGGAGATCCGATCCTTGACGTCGGTTGGAGTGAGATGACCGTGCTGGCAGTCATGGTAGCGATCGCCGGGCTCATCATCGTGGTTCTTCATCCGAACGCCGCGGCCCTTCAAGCACAGGCGTTCGCCACGAAGGATGAGACAGCCAAGAAGGCGGCTTTGGAAGCATTGTTTCGTGTTCTCATGCCGATTCGATCGCTGTATATGCTCAACCTTCTATTGGGTCTCGTACTGATCGGCATCAAGGCGAACCGCTCGCTCCATCTGGATGGAAGACTGTGAAAAAAGCGATATTGGCACTGGCGGATGGAAGGGTTTTCGAGGGCCGCGCTCTCGGCTATGATGGTGAAACGGTTGGTGAAGTCGTGTTTAACACGGCCATGACCGGTTATCAGGAGGTCCTGACCGATCCGTCGTACAAAGGACAGATCATCACGATGACCTGTCCCCATATCGGCAACTATGGGATCACACCTGAAGATGTGGAATCCCATCGAGCTTGGGCAGAAGGGTTCGTCGTTATGGAAGCCAGCCGCCTTGTCAGCAACTGGCGAAGCCGGCAGACCCTTCAGGAATCATTGAAAGAAGCCAAGATCGTCGCGATCGAAGGAATCGATACAAGAGCCTTGACAAGGCACTTGCGCGAGCATGGATCACAGCAGGGAATCATCAGCCATCTCGATCTCGATCATGAGCGGGCGGTCGGACGTGCCAGAGAAGCTCCCGGTATCATTGGTCGAGATTTGGCTGCCGAGGTCACCTGCGCACGCCAGTACGACTGGACGACGGGGACGGGCGAGTGGGCGTCGTCGGCGAACAGCGGGGAACATGGAACGCCCAAGCCCTGGCGAGTGGTGGCCTATGATTTCGGTATCAAACACAATATCCTCAGACGATTGGTGGATGTCGGCTGTCAGGTCACGGTGGTGCCTGCTGCAACCTCGGCAGCCGAAGTCGAAGCCCTCAAACCTGACGGTATTTTCCTCTCGAACGGTCCAGGCGATCCGGAGGGCCTTCCCTATGCCGCGAAGGCAATGGAAAAACTGATCGGACGCTATCCGATCTTCGGCATTTGTTTGGGCCATCAGATTCTCTGCTTGGCCTTCGGCCTCAAGATCTACAAGCTGAAATTCGGTCACCATGGGGCAAATCATCCCGTGATGGATCTTCGGACGAGGAAAGTCGAGATTACGTCGCAGAACCATAATTTCGCCGTGCAGGGTCCCACATCACTCCTTGGTGTACCGGAGTTGCCGCCCGTGATCGACACTCGCTACGGAAAACTGTCGCTCACCCATGTCAGTTTGAACGACTACTCGATCGAGGGGATGGCCTGTCTGGACCATCCGGTCTTCTCGGTCCAGTACCACCCGGAAGCGGCACCTGGTCCCCATGATGCCGCCTATTTGTTCGATGAATTCATCCAACTTATGGAGAAACGTCATGCGTAATCGCCTCGTCATGGGCATGATCGGATTGTTGCTGTCAGGCTGCACGTTCAATTTCCCGCTGTTCCCTGGCCCAGGGCCTCTGCAAGAGACTCAGGTCGACGGGACCGGTAAAGCAAAAGTGCTGTTGATCGAAATTTCCGGAGTGATTAGTTCTCAAGATAACGAGGGATTACGGGCGACTCCCAGTATGATCGCGAGTGTGAAGGAACAACTGACTCGGGCGGCTAAGGATGAGAAAGTCAAAGCCGTTGTGCTTCGCATCAATACGCCTGGGGGAACGGTGACGGCGTCGGATATTATTTATCACGAGCTGAAAACGTTCAAGGCCAATCGCAAGATCCCCATTATTGCATCCATCATGGATCTGGGCACATCAGGGGGCTACTACATCGCCGCGGCGGCGGACCAGGTACTGGCGCATCCGTCGTCCGTGACCGGCAGCATCGGCGTGATTATGCTTACGATCAACGCGCGCGGGCTGTTGGAGAAAGTGGGGGTGGAGGCGACGGCGGTGACATCGGGCCCTCGCAAGGATATGGGTTCGCCGTTTCGAACCATGACGACCGAAGAACGGGTCATCTTCCAAGGATTGATCGATTCGTTTTATCAGCGTTTCTTGAACATCGTGCAAGAGGGTCGCGCCAATTTACAGATGGAGCAGATCAAACGGTTGGCCGATGGACGAATCTATACAGGCGAACAGGCCAAAGCGGCTGGTTTGGTCGATGAGATCGGCTATCTCGAAGACGCGATCGCAGTGGCCAAGAAACAAGCCGGCCTGACGGACGCCCGAGTCGTGACGTACACACGACCGGGTGAATACTCCAACAACGTGTATTCCAAGGTATTGGCGCCCAATGGGCTCGTCGGTCTTGCCGATCTCAACCTCATGTCATTTGTCCGAGGAGGAACCCCCCAATTCATGTATTTGTGGATACCATAGTGAGTGAGGAGCCGATCGCATGACGGATGGTATGATGACTGACAGTATTATTCATGATGATCGGCTTGGACCTAGGGATCCAGAATGATACGGCCGGCAGATCAGGAGATCGACGGCCCGTTCTCAAAACCCATTGATCGTCGTGCCTTGCTTCTGCATGGGGCTCGAGAAATGCTTAGGTTGGCTTGCCTTGTGGGTCTGGGAGCGGGCGGCGTGGTTTCGACTCTAGCGGGATGCGTCCGCGCACCGGGAACGGCGCGCGATCAATTCATCTATATATCTGAGGAGAAAGAAATTGAGATGGGCATCAGCGCCTATCATGAGTTGCTGCGCAAAGCTCCACTGAGTGATGACCTCGAGGTGAACGGGATGGTCAACCGTGTCGGTCAGCGTATTGCGGCGGTTGCCAATAAACCAGAGTATCAGTGGGAGTTTGCCATCATAAGGGACGACCGCATGATCAATGCCTTCGCATTGCCCGGCGGCAAGGTCGCGGTCTTCACAGGAATCTTGAAAATCACGAAGAACGAAGACGGGTTAGCGACCGTTATCGGCCATGAGGTCGCGCATGCGCTCCAACGCCACGGAGCGGAGCGATACAGCCGAAGCATCCTTGAAACGATCGGCCAAGTCGGTGCGCTGGCGGCTGGAGCCGCCGTCGGACGCCCAGATGCGGCGATAGCCGCGATGAGCGCCTACGGAGTCGGAGTCTCCCTGCCGTTCGGGCGAAAGCAAGAGTCCGAAGCGGATTACATCGGACTCCGATTGATGGCGCAGGCCGGCTTTGACCCTCGAGAAGCAGTGCCCTTTTGGGAGCGGATGAGTGGGTGTCCCAGGCAGATGATCGATAAGGTCTGTTTTCGGTCGCAGCATAATATCCCGGAGTTTCTGTCCACGCATCCCTCCGATCTGTCGCGTATCAATCAAATTGAAGCCTGGCTACCGGAGGCCATGACGTACTACCATGCGACGCAGGGGGACGAAAAACCCACGTCGACCCCCTATCAACCTCTGATCGGACCCATGCTCCCATCCAGCTGATCCACCCCCAGAACACGATGCCCAAACGAACGGACATTCAGTCAATCCTCATGATCGGGTCCGGTCCGATTGTCATCGGCCAAGCCTGTGAGTTCGATTATTCCGGCACGCAGGCCTGCAAAGCGCTGAAAGCGGAGGGTTATAAAGTCATTCTCATCAACAGCAATCCGGCGACGATCATGACGGATCCGGAAATGGCTGACCGGACCTATGTCGAACCGATTACCTTGGACGTGGTTGAAAAGGTGCTCGATCGGGAACGCCCGGACGCCTTGCTTCCCACCATGGGTGGGCAAACGGCCCTCAACACCACGATGGGGTTGGTGAAGCGAGGAGTTCTCGATAAATACCGGGTCGCTCTCATCGGCGCTTCAGCGGAAGCCATTCATAAAGCGGAGGACCGGGAAGCGTTCAAGCAGGCGATGCATCGAATCGGCCTGCGGGTGCCGAAGAGCGGGACCGCGCACCAGCGACAGGAGGCCCTGGCGATTCTCGATACCGTCGGCTTCCCCGCAATCATTCGTCCGTCCTTCACCATGGGGGGGACCGGCGGAAACATCGCCTATAATCGCGAGGAATTCGAGAGGCTGATCGATTGGGGGCTGGCCATGAGTCCGGTCAGTCAGGTGCTGATCGAAGAATCGGTCATTGGGTGGAAAGAGTATGAATTGGAGGTCATGCGTGATCTGAAGGACAATGTCGTCATCGTGTGTCCGATTGAGAACTTCGATCCGATGGGCGTGCACACCGGAGACAGCATTACGGTCGCGCCGGCCATGACGTTGACCGACAAAGAATACCAACGGATGCGGGATGCAGCACTTCGTATCATCCGAGAGATCGGGGTCGATACAGGAGGGTCCAATATTCAGTTCGGCATCAACCCAGCCAATGGGGAGCTGGTCGTCATTGAAATGAATCCTCGGGTATCTCGAAGCTCGGCGCTGGCATCGAAGGCGACCGGGTTTCCGATCGCGAAGATCGCCGCCAAACTGGCCATTGGATATACCTTGGATGAGATTACCAATGACATAACCGGTGTCACAAAGGCATCGTTTGAACCGACGATTGATTATGTGGTCGTCAAGATCCCGAGGTTTGCCTTTCAGAAGTTCAAGGGGGCCGACCCGACCTTGACCACGCAGATGAAGTCGGTCGGGGAAGTGATGGCGATCGGACGCACCTTCAAGGAGTCTCTGCAGAAGGCCATTCGCTCTCTGGAGTTAGAACTGAATGGGTTCGCGTCACGGTTCGGACTTGATCGAGGTGTTCCCGCCGGGTTTAACCGTCCGGAAGCGATCGAGAAACTCAGCCGGGTGCTGCGGACACCAGTACCGGAACGACTGTGGTACGTGGCCGACGCTATGCGCTTGGGATTCACGGACGAGAAGCTGTTTGCAACGACGAGGATAGATCCCTGGTTTTTAGAACAAGTCAGACAGCTGGTGGACTTTGAACGAATGCTTGCCGGTCATGCCGCCGATCCAGAGGCCGTCTTGGGCAGCGAATTGCTGTGGGATGCGAAAGAGCTTGGATTTTCTGACGATCGGATCGCGCAATTGCTCGGATGCGAGGCGACAGCGGTCCAGCGAGCAAGGACGGAACACCCAACACGAGGGGTCACCTATAAACGGGTCGATACCTGCGCTGCGGAGTTCGAGGCGCAAACTCCGTATCTCTATTCCACATACGGCATGGAGTGCGAAGCCAGGCCGTCGGATCGACGGAAGGTCGTGATTCTGGGGGGAGGTCCCAATCGGATCGGACAAGGGATCGAGTTCGACTACTGCTGTGTTCATGCGGCCATGGCGCTTCGAGAAGACGCGATCGACACGATCATGGTGAACTGCAACCCGGAGACGGTGAGTACGGATTACGATACGTCGGATCGGCTGTACTTCGAGCCGCTGACGCATGAAGACGTCCTCAACATCGTTCATCGGGAGCGGCCGATCGGAGTGGTCTTGCAGTTCGGCGGACAGACGCCCTTGAAACTGGCGCTTCCGCTCTCGAAAGCCGGTGTGAGGATTCTTGGGACCAGTCCCGACGCCATCGATTTGGCGGAAGACAGGGAACGGTTTCGTGGTCTCCTGAATAGGTTGGGCTTGATGCAGGCCGAAAGTGGAACCGCCCGATCCATCGAGGAAGCGGTGCAGATCGCCGGGCGGATCAGCTATCCGGTCATGGTTCGTCCGTCCTACGTGCTGGGCGGACGTTCAATGCAGATCGTGTATGACGAAATCGCCCTGCTGGAGTACATGCATTCCGCAGTCAAGGCGTCGCCCAATCATCCGGTCTTGATTGATAAGTACCTTGCCGATGCCATCGAAGTCGATGCCGATGCGATTTCGGACGGCGAAACCGTAGTGGTTGCGGGAATCATGGAGCATATCGAAGAAGCAGGGGTTCATTCCGGCGATTCGGCCTGTTCGCTGCCTCCCTATACGTTGGACAAGGCCATCGCGCGCGACATCGAGCGGCAAATGCGTTTGCTGGCATTGGAACTCGGCGTCGTCGGGCTTATGAATGCACAATTTGCCGTTAAAGACCGGACCATCTATGTGCTTGAAGTCAACCCTCGCGGATCCCGGACCGTGCCGTTTGTCAGTAAAGCGATCGGCGTACCGCTCGCCAAGTTGGCGATGAAGGTGATGATGGGAAAAACACTTAAGGACCTGCGCTTTACGGAGGCTCCTCTGCCGACACATTTCTCGGTCAAAGAAGCGGTTTTTCCGTTCAACAAATTTCCCGGGGTCGATGTTCTGCTGGGACCTGAAATGAAATCGACCGGAGAAGTGATGGGCATCGACGGAGATTTCGGATGGGCGTTTGCAAAGTCCCAAGCGGGAGCCGGAGCCGTCCTCCCGACATCCGGGACTGCCTTTGTGAGTGTGAAGCAAGCCGATCGTCCTGTCGCCTTGGATCTCGCGAAACGGTTACGTGCACTCGGGTTTCAGATTCAAGCCACCAGCGGAACAGCCGGTTATCTGAGAGAGCACGGAGTTGAAGTGAGTACCGTCAATAAGGTGAAAGAAGGACGTCCGCACATTGTCGACCATATCAAGAATGGCGCGGTGGCACTCCTCATCAACACCGTGCGGACTGCTTCTGCTCACGCGGATTCGCTGTCCATCAGACGGGAGGCTCTCCACCGAGGCGTTCCGTATTTCACAACCATGAGAGGCGCCCATGCGGCCGTGATGGGCATCGAAGCGACCGCCCAAAAGGGTTTAGCGATTCGTTCACTACAAGAGTATCATCGGCCATAAACTGAGGATCTTAGAATCTTAGAGGATGCTGAAAAAGCTCGTCCAGCAAGGCCGCAGCAAGCGAAAGGCTGAGGCGTAACTTTTCCCACCCACCCGCCCCGAGCTGCTGTGGCAGCTCTCGCCCGGTGGTACGTTGAAGCCTTGAGCGATGCGAGAACGCAGCTGGACGACTTTTACAGCATCCTCAAACTGTTCAGGAGCAACCGGAGCATGCCGACCCCAATTACGAAGAAGGGCTATGATGCGTTGAAGGCGGAATTGGATCGTTTGCGCAAAATTGAGCGACCGAAAGTGATCGAAGCGATTGCGGAGGCCAGAGCACATGGCGATCTCAGCGAGAATGCCGAGTACGATGCCGCCAAAGAGCGCCAAGGATTTATCGAGTCACGCATTTCCGAACTCGAGACAAAGCTCGCAGATGCCCGCGTGGTGGAAACCGTGGGACGTACCACCGAGACGGTCGTCTTCGGCGCAACTGTGTTGGTCGTCGAGCAGGAGTCCCAAGCGAAAAAGCAATACACCTTGGTCGGACAAGACGAGGCCGACATGAAATTCAACAAGATCTCCGTACAGTCTCCTGTCGGTCGCGCGCTCATCGGTAGGCGTGTCGGAGATTTTGTCGAAGTGAAGACCCCCGTAAAGCTGGTCGAATACGAGGTTCTGGAGATCAAATTCGAGGACTTCTGACGTGCCGGACGCACGCCCTATCATCACGCTCTTAACGGATTTCGGCGAGCGTGATTGTTTTGTGGCAAGCATGAAGGGGGTCATTCTGTCGATCAATTCCTCCGCTGCCATCATCGATCTCTCACACCAAATCGCCTCCCACCAGATCCAGGAAGCCGGATACTTCCTGAAGTCCTGCTATCGCTATTTCCCGGAAAGGACCATCCATGTTGCCGTTGTCGATCCCGGGGTCGGGACGGAGCGCCGGGCATTGCTCGTTTCCGCGGCCGGCTCGTTCTTTATCGGTCCGGACAATGGGTTGTTCACCGAAGTGCTGGAGCAGGAGGTCGGGGCGAAAGTATGGCAGATCAACAGCCCACAGTATCGCTTGGAAACAGTTGGGTCGACCTTTGACGGTCGGGATGTGTTCGCGCCGGCTGCCGCTTGGTTGAGCAAAGGAGTCCCACCGACGTTTTTTGGGCCGGTGGTTCAAGATCCGATCCGACGTTCCGTGGCGATCCCGGTTTGGCATGAGGAGTTGCTGGTCGGGAAGATCGTCTCCGTCGATCGGTTCGGGAATCTCATTTCCAATCTCACGGCGCGCCAGGTCCGTGAATTTCGAGCCGCAATGGGACAAACTGTGGAGATCCATGTCGGTACGCATGTCATTCACGAATTGGTCGGAAGCTACAGCCAAGGGAATCGCCAGACTCCATCGGCATTGATCAACAGCAGCGGGAACTTGGAAATCTTTCTCCAGGAAGAAAGCGCAGCACAAAGCCTGCAAATCGGCGTCGGTGAAGAAGTACGTCTATGCTGACCGGTTCGAATTAGAACGGCCCGCAGGATGTTCAAAAAGTTCTTTGGTTCACCCGACCACCCCGGGGCGTCAAGACGCGCCTTTCCCCGGGCAAGGCTGAAGAGGCGAAGCGTAGTCCGTTTGTACCCGCCCACCCATCGCCTGTCTGAACAGGCGTTGACTCAGGTCGTACGTTGAGCCTCTGAGGGATGCGAGAACGAAGCTGGGGGACTTTTTCAACATCCTGCTGCGTCAGCCTATTGCTTTGTCGATCTGATCGCAGACATAGCTTGCGAAGGGGAGCGAACAGGTAAAGGCGGGAGATACGGCGTTGAGCACGTGCATGGAGCGGTTGTCCCATTCCAAGACGAAATCCATCTCAAGCTTTCTCTTCGTGATGTCGAGCAGCTGGGCTCGAATTCCGGGACGACCCCATGTGCGGTAGTGACGTTCGGCCACGCCCTCGGCGAGTACCGAGGCAAGTGATACCATCTTGCTCCGCGAGTATTTTGCGATCTCTTCCATCGCCAAGCGTCGGAAATCGAATCCAGCTCCCGTCAGTAATCCGAACCCTCGGCTCGCGACTTCGACGAGCTCACGGAAGTTGACGTTCCCGAGCCCCTCATAATTCTCGCGCCACAAAGCCGGAATGGCTGTCGGACCGATCTTGGCCTTTCCGTCAGCCGTGATCGTGAAGTGGACACCCAGGAACGGATTCCTGAGATCCGGGACAGGGTAAATATTGGTACGGATCGCACCCGGTGGTTCATCGGAATAGAGGTAGAGGCCCTTAAACGGCAGGATGCGATACTTTTCCGAGAATCCATAGTCCATGGCAATTTTGTCGGCATACAGACCGGCGGCGTTGACGACGTATCCGGCTTGGATGCTGTCCTGGTTTGTCCTAACGTTCCCGTTGTCTCGTCCCCGGTAGGCCGTGCCGCACCGGATCTGAATACCCTCATGGAGCGCATCCTGCTGCATGGCATTGACGACCTGGAGCGGATTTACCGTCGAGGTGCGTGGGGAAAAGAGAGCCCGTTGGTATGTTTTCACACGCGGTTCTATGGACTTGGCTTCCGCCTCCGAGAGGGCCTGAAGCTCAATGCCGTTGAGTTGTCCGCGACGGAATAATTCATCGAGCGAGGGCAAATCCGCTGCATCCTTCGCGACGACGAGCTTGCCGCATCTATTGAGGGGAATTTGTTTTTCCTCGCAGTAGGCGGTAAGCCGCTCATTTCCGAGGCGGGTAAACTTCGCTTTGAGGCTGTCCGGCGAGTAATAGAAGCCTGCATGAAGCACGCCGCTATTGCGCCCGCTGGCATGGGCTCCACACAAGGGTTCCTTTTCAATGAGAAGAATGCGGGTATCAGTCCGGCGTCTCCGCAGCTCGCGGGCAATGCTCAGCCCAATCACTCCGCCTCCAATGACAAGAAAATCACAGGTCTGCATGTCGTTTGGCATTTCTCCTGGTGGATCAGCGGAGCATCAAGCGACGTTCAGTCAATGTGCAGAGTCTCCACGGATTTTTTGAGGATTTCCACCATTTTCTTCAATTCCTCGGTGGAAGTCGATAACGGCGGTATGAGGACGAGTACATTGCCGATCGGTCTCAAGATCAGCCCTTTCGATCGGGCGATCGATGCCACGCGGTGACCGGATTTGGTGCTGAGCGGGTAGGACTCTTTGGTCTTCTTCTCTTTGACCAATTCGATTCCTACCATGAACCCACGTTGTCGGATGTCGCCGACATGAGGCATGTCAGCTATTGGCTTCAGCCATTGGGTCAGCATTTTGATCTTTGAGAAGAGTCGGGCGAGCGTCTTTTCTTGGCGAAAGATTTGGAGATTGGCGAGGGCCACGGCACAGCCCAAGGGATTGCCGGTGAAGCTGTGACCATGGAAAAAGGTTTTGAACTCGTCGTAGGCTCCGAGAAAACCTCTGTAGATCTCGTCGGTTGTTAATGTTGCCGCCAGCGGCATATAGCCGCCGGTGAGCCCTTTGCTGATCGCCATCAGATCCGGTATCACACCTTCATGCTCGCAGGCGAACATTCGGCCCGTTCGTCCGAATCCCGTCGCCACTTCATCGGCGATCAATAGGACATCGTACTTCGTGCAGAGCTCACGGATTCGCTTTAAGTAGCCGGCCGGCTGGGGAACCATACCGGCAGCTGCTTGCATCAGCGGCTCGATGATGAAGCCGGCCAGTTCACGATGACGACGTTTCAAGATCTGTTCGATTGGGTCGATACAAGCCATTCGACAAGAGGGGTAGTTCAGGTCAAGCGGACAGCGGTAGCAATAGGGCGGTTCCGCTTCCAGGGTCGAAAATAGTAGCGGCTTGAATCGAGAGTGAAACAGTTCGATGTTGCCGACGCTCACAGCGCCGATCGTATCTCCGTGATAGGCCAGCTTGAGATGGAGGAAGGTGTGTTTGGGTTCGGCCTCAGGGCGCCGTTGCTGCCAGTATTGAACGGCCATCTTCAGCGCAACCTCGACCGCCGTGGAGCCGTTGTCCGAATAGAAGACGCGTGTGAGCCCCTTTGGCGCGATCCGGATCAACTCGCGCGCCAGCTCAATGGCTGGTGGGTTGGAGAGGCCAAGCAACGTGGAGTGGGCAATTTTGTCGAGTTGCTTTTTGAGTGCACGGTCCAGGGCTGGATGTCGATGGCCATGAAGGTTCACCCAGATGGACGAGGTGCCATCCAGGTATTGTTTTCCCTCTGTATCAATGAGATAAGAACCTTTTCCACGCTCAATGATCAGCGGTTCTTCCTGTTCCCATTCCTGCATCTGGGTAAACGGATGCCAGAGGTAGCGACGATCCCAGTCTCTGAGCTGCTTGGTAGAAGGTTGTCGGGTCATACCAGCCGAGTCATGGAGTCATTAGTCAGCGGTCAACAGTCGACTCTGGATGCCGGCAAGAATTGCTCGGCCATTGACCGATGACCAGTGACTAATGACCAATGTATCGGTCTCGCGTGCGGCGCGTGATTATAGGCGGGATGCGATCTCTTTGACAACCTGCAAGGCAGTTACTATAATGAACCGATTTTCACGGATGAGCTCGGATTTGCAAAGCCTTATACGCAATTTTTCCATAATCGCTCATATCGATCACGGCAAATCAACCCTCGCTGACAGGTTCCTAGAAGCTACTGGCGCAGTCACTGCTCGAGAGGCCAAAGATCAGATCCTCGATGCCATGGACCTCGAGCGGGAACGTGGCATTACGATCAAAGCCCATGCAGTGGCCATCCGGTACAAGGCTCAGGATGGGAAGACGTATGCCTTGCATTTGATCGATACGCCGGGGCATGTCGATTTTACCTATGAAGTCTCCCGGAGCTTGGCGGCTTGTGAAGGAGCGCTTTTGCTGGTAGATGCCACTCAGGGCGTGCAGGCACAGACGATTGCCAATGTGAATTTGGCGATGGCCAATCATCTCACGATTATCCCGGTCATCAATAAGATCGATCTGGCAAGTTCGGATGTAGAGGGAACAAAACAGTCGATCTCGGAGGTACTGCAGCTCGATGCCGCTGATGCCCTGCCCATCAGTGCCAAGGAAGGCAAAGGTGTATCGGAGGTATTGGAAGCGGTCATTGCGCGGATTCCTCCCCCGTCCGGTGATCCGCGGGCGCCCTTCAAGGCGCTGATCTTCGATTCCTGGTTCGACAATTATCAAGGGGTGATCGTCCTTGCACGCTTGGTGGATGGATCGATTCGGCCGGGCATGAAGATCAAAGTCATGTCGAATGACCGGACGTTTGAAGTCATGGAAGTCGGACAGTTTACGCCCAAGCGAACCAAGAAGGCCGAGCTGCTGACCGGCGAGGTGGGGTACCTTTGTGCCAACATGAGAGAAGTCGCCGATGTCAAAATCGGCGATACGCTGACGGATGCCGTCACACCCACCGCCGCACCGTTTCCCGGGTACAAAGAAGTCAAGCCGTTGGTGTTCTGTGGGCTCTATCCCACCGACACCGGCCGATACGAAGATTTACGCGACGCGTTGGTTAAACTGCGTTTGAACGACTCCTCGTTCGTCTATGAACCTGAAACATCGCTCGCATTGGGGTTCGGCTTTCGCTGCGGATTTTTGGGCCTCCTGCACATGGAAATCATTCAGGAGCGGCTCGAGCGTGAATATAATCTCACCCTCCTCACAACCGCTCCGACCGTCGTCTATCGTGTGCTGACCACGAAGGGCGAAGTGCTGGAGGTCAATAACCCGACGCAGCTCCCGCCCCCCAGCAGTATCGACTCATTCGAGGAGCCGTTTATTTTGGCGTCGATCATTACACCGGAGCGGTACATGGGGGCCATCCTCCAGCTCTGTCAGGAGCGCCGCGGAATCCAGCAGGGCATGCATTTTCTCGACCCGACCAGAGTGGTGATCAGTTACGAACTGCCCCTCAACGAAGTCATTCTCGATTTTTACGATAAGCTCAAGTCGCGCACGCAGGGCTATGCCTCGCTCGACTATGAGTTGCTCGGCTACCGAGAGTCCGACCTTGTTAGGCTCGATATTCTCTTGAACGGGGAGGCAGTCGATGCCTTGTCGTTTATCACGCACAAAGAACGTTCCGTTCAGCGGGGGCGTCAGCTTGCCGAGAAAATGAAGGAGCTGATTCCACGGCAGATGTACGAGATCGCTATTCAGGCGGCGATCGGAAGTAAGATCGTGGCGCGCGAGACGATCGGCGCGATGAAGAAGAATGTGCTGGCGAAATGCTACGGCGGCGACATTACGCGAAAACGGAAGTTGCTGGAAAAACAAAAAGAAGGAAAGAAACGGATGAAGGCGGTCGGTAGTGTCGATGTCCCACAGGAAGCGTTTCTGGCGATCTTGAGAGTCGGAGAGGAATGAGTCTCGACCAGAATCAGAGAAACGTGGAGAAGCTGTCAGGTTCCCCTCGGGGAGGAGAGCAGGCCTCGCTTTCCGGAGCTAAGATGGTCAGCAACGCGGATCACACAGGGCGCAAGTCCATCGTCCGGGAGTATGCGGAGGCGATCATCGTGGCCATGCTGTTGGCGTTTGCCATCCGCGTGTTCGTCGTGCAGGCATTTAAGATTCCATCAGGGTCGATGATTCCCACCTTGCTGA
>JARFXP010000014.1 GCA_029194675.1 Nitrospira sp.
GTCCCATCACCGCAACCGAGATCCAGGACTTTCAACCCCTTCCTGACGCCGAGGCTCTCCACGAGCTCTTCTCCACTTTCACGCATGCTGGCCGCAATCCGAGTAAAGTCGCCCTTTTCCCACAGTGTTTGATTTGGATTCATGGGAGAGTCTCCTTTCTTGAGTGACATGGTGGATGTGGCATTCTGAGCCGCCGCCCTTTCCTTATTGCAAAGACAAGAAAGCGCCACGCGGCCATGCGTCAAGACGGCTTGCTTCCTGTGATCACAACAGTCTTTGCCCCGTACTTCATCGCTACCTCTCGGGTATCGGCCTCCGAGCTCTCGGAAAAGTAGTCCAACGCCCCGATCACGGTGACATGCTTGAGGCCGGCCGCACGGAACAACGCAAGGTAATCTTCTTCTTGCACAGCGCCAACAATACACTCCGCCCAGAGCTGCGGATCGTTCCTGGATTCAGGCCTGATCGGCTTGCCCAACACGATGTCCGCGATCTGAATTCGGCCACCAGGACGGAGGACGCGAAAGATCTCGCCAAAGGCCGTCGGTTTATCTGGGACGAGATTCAAGACACCATTGCTGGTAACACTATCGATAGAGGCATCGGGCAGGGCGATCTTCTCTGCGTTCCCCTTCAGAAACTCAACGTGAGATACTCCCATCTTTTTGGCATTCGTTCTGGCCTTTGACAGCATCGCATCGGTCATATCCAGCCCATAGACCTTTCCTCTTGGACCAACCAACGTGGAAGCGATCAAAGCATCTGTGCCGGATCCAGACCCGATGTCCAAGACTCGATCGCCCTGTTGAATGGCGCCGACTGCGAACGGGTAGCCGACGCCGGCAAACGATTCGACGGCCGTCTCGGGAATCGCGTCCAGCTGTACGCTCGGATATCCGACGAACAGGCAGGCCGGGCGTCCGGTCGGGAAATGGAATTGTCGGCCCGGATGGTTCGCAACATCGGTATACATCTCGGACACCGCTTTGAAAATCGACTCCTTTTTTTCTCCGACAAATGCAACCATGGCTCGTCTCCTTTTCTATGGCTTACTCGGAAATCAGTCAATTGAATAACCCGGACAAATTCAATCGATCCGGACGAGGTTGCCCTCCACAACCCGCCCACAATGATGCATCCTGAGTGATATTCGCATAACAGCTTTGGCCGCCGGCATGCGGTCCCGGCGTGTGATCATGGCGTTTCTCTCTTCTGTTTGGTTGTGAACTGGTCAAAGAGGATCTTGATCCGCTTCTCAAATGAGGATCGCATCGTTCCCCGACCCGCCTCTCGAAGACGGGTTTTCAACGATTGCTCAAACTCCGCCCGCGAGAAACAGGTCCGGCAGATCTCGATGTGACGTTCCACCTCACGTCGTTTGATCGCTCCAGCCTCCTGGTCCAAATAGGCCAGCAGGTGCTTTAAGGCTTCTTCACATCCAATAGTCTTTACCTTTTTCATCAATCTCCTCGTGTCATCATGTAGACTTAATCAGTCCAGCGTCTTTGCCGTGTTCCCAAAGGGCTTTCTGGAGCAACCCGCGTCCTCTGGCCAGCCGTGAACGGACGGTTCCTACGGGGACCCTGAGGATCTCGGATATCTCTTGGTACGAAAATCCCTCCATATCGGATAGGACGATCACCATTCGGAAGGCCTCTGGAAGAGTATCCACTGCCTTTTCAATGTCTTGAGAAAGCAGTTTGTTGAGAAAGTCCTTCTCTGGGTTTCCCCACCACAGAAGGAACGGCTGGTGGAGTTCTTCAAAGAGCGAGAAAGCAGTCTCAACATCGGATGGATGTTCTTGGAATGTTTCGGCCTGAGGGCGGACCGCTTGTTTGCGACAGCCGCTGATGAACGTATTTGTCAGGATCCGGAAGATCCAGGACCGAAATTTCTCCGGATCCTTGAGAGACCGTCGGGAAGCCCAGGCTTTGGCAACAGCCTCGGCCACCAGATCCTCCGCATCCTCCCTGTTTTTCGCCAACCGAAGCGCTGCGCCATAGAGCCGATCCAAAAGGTCAGCCACCTTCCCTTCAAAGAAGTGGCGGTCATCTGTTATTTCCAACCTTAGGCCTCTGTTCAATTCAGTGGTCATTCTTGACCTTGATCCAGGACCCTAAAATTAGCCCTTTTGACCACTAAGACGTCTGCGGTGGGAAAAAGTTCCCACCCCCTGTTCTTGTCCCTAGTGGGGAGGCATGGTCCGCCAAGTGAAGAGCTGAGCGTTATCCATAGCTTCGGCTTCGCTGTGATGATTACAGATCTCGAGGTGTCTCACAACTCACTGTTGCTGAATCTGGTCAGCTTCAACGTGGGGGGTGGAAATGAGCCAACTCGCCATCGCACTCGTCTGGTTTACGGAACGAGCGTTCGATGTTCAGCTGGTTCCGATCCAGCAGAATCTGGGAAGAGTTTTATAATAGTGTCGTCGCGCGGAATCGAATCCGTGAACCGCGAGAGTTTCTGGATGCCGTGAAAGATCGGCTTCGCCGGCTAGGCAAGCTCCGTGGCTGAGTGTTCCATTGCTTTTTCCCGCTCGGCGCGCCACGAATTGGAAGTACTCATCCCTCCGTCATTCACCGCATCCTCTCAAAGATCGAAGCCCTTGCAGTCCACCCACGCCCACCGGGTATGCATAAATTGATTGGTGAGAAACCTCTGTGGCGGATTTGTAGCGGATATTACACGCTCATCGTAACCGATCCGATGATACGCATGGGTGACTCTCCTTGTCATCAACACGCCTCATCTTCCATGAGTCCACCCGCCTACTGGGTACCCGTTGTTCACAGCGCCCAGCATCGTTCGGCTTCGAGCATGTGGGACTGCATCTCGACCTGACTAGATCGAGAATCAGCCCTGTGTGTGATGGCCTCGGAAAGAACATGGATCAATTTCTCGGTATCGACTGGTTTGGGCAGATAGGCGAAGGCACCCTGGGCCATCAACGGCCAAACGATACCGGGCAGATCACCGCCCATGAGAATGACCGGCAGCTTCGGCCACACCAGGTGACATTGCCGGAGGAGGTCGAGGCCATCGAGGTACGGCATATGTAGGTCGGTGATCACAGCATCGAAATGACGTTGGTGTAGGTTCCTCAAAGCTTGCAAGCCATCCGCGACCGCCACCACCGCAAAGTAGTGCGACTCCAGTTGATCTACCAGAAGGCGGCCGATCTGTTCTTCATCGTCAACCACTAATACGCGCTTACCGTATCCCAGCATCCTGTGCTCCTTGCGTTTGAAACGACCCCAGAGACCTCGATGTGAGGCCGGGGTAGAGGCAAAGGGAGGGTCGGCCTCCACCCCGCACTCGGTCCGAGCTGAGAAGCTGGAAGCCCGGACCTTGACCATCACTGGAACTCCGTCGAGGCGACAGAGTCAGAGCAGCTGTCCTGCATCGAGGACTTGCTCATGGCTGGGGTACCTCAGGACCTGTTCAATTTCCACGGTCGCATGACCGGTGACCTGTGCGAGGTAGCTGTCCTGCGTCCAATGGCACTCCCTCAGAAACACGAGCAAGAAACAGGCCGTTCATACTCGTTCCTGTGAAGTCACTATAAGAAGCAGCTTGGAACAGATCTGCGAGGTCTCGTGATGCACCTTGTGACCATGGCAGTCATGTCCTCAGCCCATCGAAGCCTCCAATCGCTCTACTTTTAAGACGGAGCGAGAGGGGGAAAGGTTACAGGCGATCTGGGTGTGAATGAATGATCGGAGCAGAGACAATCTACTCTCTGATTCGATCGAAGGTCTGTAACCTTTTGACCAACCGTATCGTCTTGATACAGCAAGCCAGCATCCTTTTCATGAGGATGCCTCGGGTAGGGCCGAACCGCTACTATCCTACAGGAAGCATGTCTCTAGAGACATTGCCGCATACGGCGTGAGGACGTGGAGGCAGGTCGACAGATCACTATTCTCCCTGAATCGGGATATACATGACGTTGCCCTGACGGTTCACGAGCAGGAGGGCGAGGTCGGTGGGTTTAAGGGGATCGGCGAGACGTTGGAGTACCGCAAAACTGTTCACATGCTGTCGGTTCATTTCCAGCACGACGTCACCCGGTTGCAAACCGGAGGTTTCGGCTAAGCTGCCTTCTTCAATATCCGTTACCACAACGCCGGTATTCACGGGCAAATCCAGCTGCCGTGCTAAAGGGACAGTGACGTCATCAAAGACGACGCCTGCAAGCGGATGGACGGTCGATACAGCCGACGATGCAATTTGACTTTTCTTCGCACGTTCACGCGGCGCTTCTTGAATGACGAGATCGGCTTGATACTGCTTCCCATCCCGGATGAGATCCAAGCGATGTTTACTTCCGATCGGCGATTGCGCCACCAGGTTTCGCAATTGACCGCTGTCCATGATGTCTCGCCCGTCGAAACGCACCACCACATCGCCTCGCTTCAGCCCCGCTCGTTCCGCCGTCCCTCTGGATTGCACATCCGTGACGATCGCGCCCTTGACATCCGGCAAGCGAAAAATTTTCCCCAGTGGGGGAGTCACGTCCTGCGTCGAGGCTCCCAGAAATCCTCGCACCACACGACCAGTCCTCAGAAGACTTTGCATGGCGGCACGGGCCATGTTGCTGGGAATCGCAAACCCGACTCCAACGCTGCCGCCGGTCGGACTCGCGATCGCTGTATTGATCCCGATCAGCTCGCCCTGAATATTGACGAGCGCTCCCCCTGAATTCCCAGGATTGATCGGAGCATCGGTCTGGATAAAGTCTTCGAAGTCCGCCACACCGACATCCGCGCGCCCCACCGCGCTCACGATGCCGAACGTGACGGTGCGGCTCAATCCCAGCGGGTTGCCGATGGCGAGCACGAAGTCGCCGACGGCCAGATGGCTCGAATCCCCCCAGACCGCTGACGGCAGATTCGAGGCGTGAATCTTCACCACCGCCACATCGGTCTTTGGATCCGTCGCGACCACCTTTCCCTTGTATTGGCGACGATCCGCCAGGATCACTTCCACATCGACGGCATCAGCTACCACATGGTTATTCGTGATGATATAGCCGTCCGGCGTGACAATCACGCCCGACCCCTGGCCATATTGTCGACGGGTCGGCGGCTCCTTGAACAGACCGAACGGCAAGGCTTCGTCGCTGAAGGCCTGATCGCGCACCATCACGGTGGATGCGATACTCACCACCGCCGGAATGACCTTATTGGCAGTGCCCTTGACTTGACTCTGCAAATCGTGGCCGTTGGCCGTCGGAATCTGTTGAGTACCGGCCAGCCCCAAACCCGGAACCATCAAACCGACGAAGATTCCCCAAGCAACGATTTGCATCACCATACCCCGCCTGCTTTCCATCAATGGTCCTCTCATGCGGGACGGCGTTCTGAAATCATCGAAATACCGTGCGCCAGCCTATCATGTGGATAACGGCGCACGCATGCATAATTCGACATGACGTAAGCTACGTCCAGCAGGCGAATGCTTCTCCCGCACCCATTCTGCGTCTTCTGCGAACAGGATAGTACCTGCCCTTAGGCAGCGTGTAAATACTGTGCCGACCTTCGTGTCAAGCACAAGCCTTTTCACTGCTGATTCAACGCGGTCGCCAGTCAATTGGGGCGCAAGCGTACCATTGTGCTACGATGATCGTCGACTTTTCTTACTTTAGAACAGGCTGCTATCCAAGAGGTACGCGATGACACACAAGTATTGCAGGTGATCATTCGTTCACCAGACTGCTTGCTCGAAGGAGTCTTGCTCGAATGTCCAGGCATGTCCTGGAGCCAGACCTTTTTAGAGATCGGCCGCATGAGTCAGAGCGAGCAAATGCGGCTCGGCTTGAAGAGGTCGGCTAATATGAGATAACAACGATAACCACATGCAAGCCGGACACTTCTTTCCAAGCAGCGAAGGCTGAGATGGTAACGACAGCACCGTATCCAGCTGAGAATACAATCGGCACCATCGCCGCCGTCCATGGACCGGTGGTCGACATCGCCTGCGATCACTTACCTCCTCTTCACCGGGCCCTCTATTCTGCGCTCGACAACGAGCGATATATCTTTGAGGTCTACCAACACCTCGACGAATGTCATGTACGAGCGATTACTCTTCATAGCACGGGTGGATTACAGAGGGGGATGCAGGTGTTTGATACAGGCGCCCCATTACAGGTGCCGGTGTCACCGGACTGTCTCGGCCGACTATTGAACGTCTTCGGCGAACCACTGGATAGTGGAGCGGCTCTCAGCACTGAGCAGTTTCGCAATATCCTCGGGCAACCGGTGCCGCTCCATCAGACGATCAGCGCGAGCGGCATTCTCGAAACCGGCATCAAAGTCATTGATTTACTCTGTCCCTTTGTCAGGGGCGGAAAAACGGGGTTGTTCGGCGGAGCAGGAATCGGCAAGACGGTCCTGATTACCGAGTTTATGCATGCAATTGTGAATATGCATCAGGGCGTGTCCGTCTTCGCCGGCGTCGGGGAACGTATCCGAGAGGGACACGAACTCTGGCATGAGATGCAGCAGGCAGGAGTCATGGCCCACACCCTGATGGTATTCGGCCAAATGGACGAATCCCCGGGTGTGCGATTTCGTGTCGGCCTCGCGGCGTTGAGCTATGCCGAATACTTGAGAGATACTCTGGGCAAGGAGGTATTGTTTTTGATCGATAATGTGTTCCGTTTTGTCCAGGCCGGGAGCGAAATTTCAGGACTGCTGGGACGGATGCCGGCCACCGTCGGCTATCAGCCGACCCTAATGAGCGAAGTGGCTGAACTTCAGGATCGCATCATTTCCACGACGAAAGGGGCAATCACGTCTGTGCAGGCGATTTACGTGCCCGCAGACGACATGACCGATCCCGCCGTTACCAGCATTCTCAATCATCTTGATACCAGCGTGATTCTCACACGCTC
Source organism: Nitrospira sp. (assembly GCA_029194675.1). NCBI lineage: Bacteria > Pseudomonadati > Nitrospirota > Nitrospiria > Nitrospirales > Nitrospiraceae > Nitrospira > Nitrospira sp. The sequence continues at coordinate 6,899 of JARFXP010000014.1, forward strand.
TCAGGCTAGCAAAGGGTTCTATCCGGCCGTCGATCCCCTCCAGTCCAGCAGCAAACTCATGGATCGACATTTTCTGGGCGATCGACACTACTCAGTGGCCGAGGGCGTACGCGAGCACCTCGCGCGGTACCGCGAATTGGAGGACGTCATCAGCATGCTGGGGTTGGAGGAGCTGTCCGAACTGGACCGTCGCATTGTAATGCGCGCCCGCAAACTGCAGCGCTATCTCACGCAGCCGTTTCACGTCACGTCCGCCTTCACCGACATCAAGGGCGCATCGGTGCCGCTGGAGGCAATTCTTCAAGACTGTGAAGCCTTTCTCCGCGGCGAGTTCGATGGGATATCAGAAGACCACTGTTATATGCGAGGCTCAATGCAGGAGACCCGGCAATGACGCCGTTCGCCCTGTACCTGCAAAGCGCGACCCAATACGAACGTATTGAGCGCGTGACCATGTTCGTGGGCGAGGATGCCTCCGGCAGCTTCGGGATCATGGCAGGCCACCATCGCATGATGACGCCGCTTCAGTTCGGCTTGGCGCGCTTCCGCACGGACGATAGCGGCTGGCAATTCCTCGCCCTGCCCGGAGGGTTGCTGTACTTCGTCAATAACGAGCTGTTTCTTAACACAAGACGGTACCTGCGCAGCCCGGACTGCGCCCGAATGACCCAGGCTCTGGAGGAACAGTTAGGCGTGGAAGAGGCTGCTTTGCGGGAGCTCAAAGAGAGTTTCCATCGCCTTGAAGAACAAATGTTCAGGAGACTGTGGAGTCTGGGCCGCGGTCGAGAGCCGTACACATGAATAACCACGATGAGTTGAAACAGCGCGTATCGAAACAGGTCTCTCGCAGGCAGCAGGCCGATAAGGATCGACCGACTCTGCTGGCACAAACAGCTTACCTCGGGACGCTGGGGCTCCTCTTTGTGGTGCCGGTCATTGTAGGAGCCTATCTCGGCCGTTGGCTGGATGGGCTCGTTGAAGGCTACTCGCTGCGATGGACTCTCAGCTTGATCATCATCGGGGCCGCCGCGGGAGCGTTCAACGTGTATCGCCTTATCAAGGAATAGCGCATGCGCGGAGGAGAAGCGGCTGGCACAGCCTTTCAGATCGGGCCGATCCATATCACGCATTCGATCGTGATCACATGGGGGATCATACTGATACTGGCACTCTTCTCCTGGGCTGTCACTCGCCGCCTATGTCGTGAGCCCGGCCCGATGCAAGCCGCGGTGGAAGGTGCTCTAGGAGCCATCGATGATGCCATCCGCTCGGTGTTGCCTGATCATGCAGAACGAATTTTCCCCTTCATTGCCACGTTATGGATTTTCATCATTCTGGCCAATCTCATCGGTCTCATCCCCGGCATCCATGCGCCGACCAGCGATCTGTCGGTGACGGCGGCATTGGCTATCCTCGTGTTCTTGTCCGTCCACTGGTTCGGCATCGGCATCGAAGGGATCAAGCAGTACTTCCGTCATTATCTCGCGCCGTCGCCCTTACTGTTGCCGTTTCATATCATTAGCGAGATTTCACGGACCCTGACCTTAGCCGTACGCCTCTTCGGAAACATGATGAGTCTGCAGATGGCGGCATTATTGGTGTTGCTGGTAGCTGGATTCCTGGCTCCGATTCCGCTCTTGATGCTCCATATCGTTGAAGCCCTGATCCAAGCCTATATTTTCGGCATGCTGGCATTGATCTATCTCGCCGGCGCAATCCAGACACGAGCGCTCCATTCACCATTAGAAAAAGGATGACCTTATGCGAGACATGGCCTGGTTTGCAGTCTTGTCCACCGTATCCGCCGCTCTGGCAATTGCGATCGGCACCCTGGGACCCGCCATCGCCATGGGACGGGCGATCACGCAAGCGTTGGAGGCCCTGGCGCGGCAGCCGGAAGCGGAAAAGGCGATCACACGGACTCTCTTTATCGGTTTGGCCATGATCGAGTCACTGGCCATCTACTGTCTGGTGATCGTGCTCATCATTCTGTTCAGAAATCCGTTGCTGGAGTATCTACTGAAATGATCGAGAATGGTCCGGCATACCGGAGCAGCGCGAGGCGGTAAACCGAAAAAGGCGAAACGTGGAATTGGATTGGACAACGTTTGCGCTAGAAATCGTTAACTTTCTGGTGCTGGTCTGGATTCTCAAGCGGCTGCTCTATAGACCTATCCTGAAGGTCATTGCCGAGCGCAAGGCCGAGATCCAGAAAACGGTCTCTGACGCGGAAACCCTGCGAAATGAAGCACGAGCCTTGCGGGAACAGTATGAGAATCGGCTGGTGGAATGGAACCGGAACAAAGAAACGGTTCGGAACCGGATGGTGGAAGAGGTGCAGGCCGAGAAGGTTCGGCTTTTGGCCGAGCTCCGGACCTCGCTTGAACAGGAACGCGACAAGGCCGGGGCGTTGGAAGAACGACGATTGGCTGACCTGACACGACAAGCGGAAGATGCTGCCATTGCTCAGGCGGGACAATTTGCCGCCCGGCTGCTCGCACGACTCGCGAGTGCTGAACTCGAGGCCAACCTGGTGGAACTCCTACTCGAAGATCTGGGTCGGATTTCCGATGATCGACGGCAAGCCATTCGAACAGCCTGTGCGAAAGCTGATGTGCCAGCCGTCGTCACCAGCGCCTATCTTCTCAGCCAGTCGCAGCGGCAGTCTCTGCTGGAAGCCCTTCGGTCTTTACTTGGTCAGTCCATTTCCTGTGAGTGGCGCGAAGATCAGAGCTTGCTGGCCGGCATCCGTCTCAGCCTTGGTCCCTGGATGCTGGGAGTAAACCTGCAAGACGAATTGAAAGCCTTCTCTGAAATGACACAATCATCGCGTGCCACCCATGCTTCATAACTCGCGCTTTTCCCGTCAAACAGCCTGGCTCGAGCAATATCGTCTGGGCTTGCGCATCGTGGAGCAAGGCCGCGTCCGATCCCTCGGCGACGGGATCGTTTGGATCGAGGGACTCCCCTCCGCTGCCATTGAAGAAGTCCTCTTGCTTGAGGATGGCAGTCGTGCCCTCGTTTTCCATTTGGCCAAGGAACGCCTCGGTGCCATTCTTCTGATCCAAACGACCCGATTGACTGCGGGGAGGATCGCGCATCTCTCCGGTCAACGTCTGAGTCTCCCAGTCGGAGACCGGTTGGTCGGACGCGTGATCAATCCATTGGGTGATCCGCTGGATGGACAGTCCCCATTGGATTCTCCGAGCAGACGCGAACTGTTCACTCCTTCTCCTCCGATTGTGGCTCGGGACTTTGTCCATCGTCCCCTGTACACGGGAAGCAAGGTCGTCGACACCCTCATTCCCGTCGCAAAAGGGCAACGTCAGTTGATCATCGGGGATAATGGAATCGGCAAGCGCGCCTTCGCTCTGGACACGATCATCAACCAGCGTGGGAAAGACGTGCGATGCGTCTATGTGTCAATCGGTCAAAAGCGTTCGAGCCTCGTCAACACGATTGATACGTTAAAGACCTATGGTGCCCTGGAGTACACGGTCGTCGTTGCAGCTGAGGCAACTGCGCTGCCAGGGCTCAAGTACCTTGCTCCCTTCGCGGGATGCGCCTTGGCCGAAGAGTGGATGTGGCATGGCCACGACAGCCTTGTGGTCTACGACGATCTCACCACTCACGCGCAAACCTATCGGGAACTGTCGTTGTTATTGCGGCGCCCACCCGGGCGTGAAGCCTATCCGGGCGACATCTTCTTTCTTCATTCGCGATTGCTCGAACGGTCCACCTGCTTGGCGCCTTCATTGGGAGGCGGCAGCATGACGGCGCTGCCGATCGTCGAGACCACACAAGGGGAAATTGCTGCCTATATCCCGACCAACCTGATTTCCATCACCGATGGTCAAATCTACTTTGATACGCGACTCTTCGCCGCAGGCACGGTCCCCGCCATCGACGTCACCAGGTCGGTCTCGCGGATCGGTGGCAAGGGGCAGCATCCGCGAATCAAGGAGCAGGCTGGACGCATGAAACTGGACTTCCTGCAGTTCCTCGAACTGGAAGTCTTCACGCGGTTCGGAGCAAAATTGGAAGCGACGATGGAAGCCAAGATCAAACGAGGCCGCCTGTTGCGGGAGATCCTGAAACAAGATCGGCTCTCTCCGCAGCCCATCGAATTTCAACTGGCCTGGCTCACAGGATTCAATCGTGGCTTGTTCGACGACGTTCCGTTGGAGAGGATCGGACAGGTGCTGAGACGCATCGAGTCGCATCTGTCCCCGAGTCGCCTTACCCTCGACCATCGAGACGAGCAGTGGGCCGAGGCCGTGACAAGTTGGTTCAAAGAAGGCTCGGCCACATGAGCCGACGACAAGAACTCGACGATCGACTCCACGCGTTGCGTGACATCAGCGGGATTCTTTGTGCCATGAAGAACCTCGCCCTCATGGAGCGGCAAAAATTGGCCCGCTTTCTCTCAACCCAACGTCGAGTGGTGAACAGCATCGAGGCTGCTGCGGAGGATTTCTTCACGTTTTATCCCGAGGCCGGTCGCCGATTGGGCAAGGGCACGTCGGTGTGGCTGATCATCGGTTCAGAGCGGGGCTTTTGCGGAGACTACAATGAACAGCTGCGGGACGGCATGGAGCGGCACATCCGTGAGCGTTCACCGCACCAACCGTCTCTGATTCTCATTGGGCGGAAGCTTATCGCGAAACTTGCGCAGGACCGACGGGTCACGGCGTCGCTCGCCGGCCCGACCGTCGCCGAGGAAGTGCCCGTGGTTCTCATCGGACTGATGGAGAAGCTGAGGGAATTGCAGGCGCAGCAGAAACCCGGAGTCCGCTTGGAGTTCACGATCGTTCACCAGAGTCCCGTCTCAGAAGGGGGTGGGATACGCGTTCACGAACCGATGAAGCGTGCACGCCGGCCGGTTCGCGCAGGTTATCCGCCCTTGCTGAACCTCGATCCATTCGCCTTTGCGACAGACCTGATCGACCAGCACCTGTTCAGCCTCTTGCACGAGGTCTTTTACAGCTCATTGATGGCCGAGAATCTCCGTCGCTTCCAACACATGGACCAAGCCATTCAACGGTTGGAAAAGGACAGTGGGGAACTTGTCCTGAAACGGAACAACTTGCGCCAAGAGGAAATCACCGAAGAAATCGAAGTCATCATGCTGAGCGCGGCAGCGCTGAAGCAGCCATGACGATCCAATCGGAGCAAGTCGTTGGGCTCACAGCAAGAGGCGCTTGGTTGCAGCCGCTTCAGGCGCATAAATTGAGTTGTTCCGCAGCCTGCCAGCTCAACCTTTTTCACCACTGGGTCAACGTCACCTGCGGCATGTTGGGAAGCATGCCTGTCATTGTGTTACGCTGGTCGTCTATTCATTTCTCACTTTAGAATTGGGAGTTATCCAAGAGGTACACAATGACGCATCTCGCAAACCGTATTGCCGCTGTCCTGCTGACGGCATCAGGACTTCTTGTTTCCCCTGGGCATGCCGAAGAAGGCAAGTTTGGAACTCCCAAGGGAGATGAGGGCACCAGGATTTTCAAGGCTTCCGAACACCCGTTTTACAGCGGTGAGTTTCGCCTCAAGGGCGATCGGGCGATGCTCATCGGAAGTATGAGCGATACGACGCCCTGGGATCATCTGGACTATGAGGGCAAACACTTGAATGCAGCGAAAGGGACGATTGAGATCGAAGTGAACGAACTGACCAACAAGGGGCGAGTGGTGGCCGAGTTCGTCGAGGGAGCTGACCGGTATCGCATTGTCTTTGATCGATTTGCCGCGAAAGCTCCGTTCCAGGACGGAGGCATCGCCACCAGAATCTACGAACATGGAGATTCGAACAATGGCGATCCTCTATATCCGAAAACTTGGCTGTACTTGGGCGGCTGGGGCACCGCGACGATGTACAAGGATGACCAAGTACTCTACAAGGACTATGATGCCCACTTCATGGTGATGGAGCGCTCTCGCGATCCCAAGACCCACGCGGTCCGCTACCCGGTTAAACGCACCTTGCCTGGCGGCGAAACCGACCCGGCCGGGATGGAAATCGATCTGTGGGTGCGGTCCAAGGAACAAAACACAAACAACTTTCCACCCTTTGAAACCTTTGTCCATCTCTGTTGGGAAGAAGTGACCTGGCGATAGACCATGCGGTTTGCTCTCCAACACTCCTCCCAATTATTGCCAGGTCGGGCTCTGGGCCAAATCTGATGCCGTGACCTATTTCGATAATCTGAAGCTGCAGATCATACGCTGAGCAACATTCAACACCGACAAGGGCCTATGTCCGCACATACGGCGCCTCACTCTTTGGCTTCCTCGACCGCATGCTGACAACAAGCGGACCGCTCTTGACCTATCCGACCGTCCATACAGTCCTTATAAGCCGCAAAAGCCTTGAGAGCCCATTCTTCTCCGGGACAACCTTGCATCGTCATCGCGACTTCGAGGAATTCAACCAATTCATCCTGGGTGATCCCCTGGTGGTGGGCCATCAGGACGTAGGCTCGAATACAAGGCTCGCAGCGAATCGCGATCGAAATGGCCATGGCGGTAAGTAATTTGTACTTGGCTGCCACAGCTCCATCCCGATACGCTTGTTGCCGCATGCGCAACAGACCGCCGGTGACTAGAGGGCTCAGCTTCCGCAGTTCAGCAAACAGATTATTTGGCGCATTCGTCTCATGAGTCATGAAAACGCCTCCTTCAAGCTCCTAGCCCAAGAATGGATGATCGTTATCTATCTATCGCGCAACTGGGCTCGGTATTTCGACAATGGGTTGCCCGCTGCTTCGACGGCACTCATCAATGCTTCCACGTTCGTCTTCTGTGGATCAAACGTCACTGACGCACGGGCGTCTGAATAATCAGGGAACCAGATCCACTTCTTCCTCGTGCTGAGCCCAACCTCGCTGACCCCTGGCACCTTGGCCAGCGCGGCTTTGACATCCTTGACGCATCCCCCGCAGGTCATTCCATCGATCTGCAATGTGACGGTCTCCTGACGTTCATCTCCGGCGACAAGTTCTTGGAATCCGCTCAGACTCACGGTCACAACCGCGATTACGATCATCGTGCGAACGATTTTCCACATGGTTGGTTTCCTCCTCTTAATCGCCTCGCTTTCCTGAAAGAGAGAACGGCCGGACAAAAAATGACGCACAATACCCCACAGTCCGGCTTTACCGAAAATCATAGGCCCAACCAATAAGGCGCCAGAACCAGTGCCAAGCCCAACGACGCCATGATCCAAAGCCATGTCCGGTTCTGACCCTTCACACTTCCTCGCGTACACACTTCTCCTGATACAGATCGTGCCGACTCCGGCCTCCTATAAGCAACATAAAAGCCGCTGCCCAACAGAATTAGCGTCAGGCCGATGAAAGCCGGTCGATACGGCAGAAGTCCCTTCAAGACTCCAGCCGTACCGGCCAAGAAGCCTGTAGCTCCGACTCCCACACCAAGCGCTGCGAAGATCACCGGCCCGATGCAGCAGACAGAAGCCAGCAACGCTGCGCTCAATCCACCAATCGAAAGTATTGTCACGGAGTTGTTTGACGGTGTGGCTTCAGAAGTGGATTCGCGATATGGACACATGGCCATTACCTTCCTGATACGCCTCCAAGGTGATTTTCCGCAACCGGAATGCGTTCGGGATAATCGACTCCTTCTTCCTCATGTCCTGGGAGCATACATCATGACAATCATGCCGCCTAAACAGAGAATGGCTCCTATCGCGTCATAGACGTCAGGCCGATCCCCGTCGATACTCCAGCCCCATAACAGGGACAATACGATAAACATTCCGCCATAGGCGGCATACACACGGCCAAAATGGGCTGGTTGAAACGTCGGTATGATGCCGTAGAAAATAAGAATGGCCGCTCCTGCAATTCCGTATGCAATTGGCCGTCCCTCGCGGAACCAAAGCCACACAAGATACCCACCTCCAATTTCACACAATCCTGCGAGCACAAACAGTCCCAATGAACTAACGACAGACATTCTTGAGTCCTTTCCGAAGAAACCGATGATCACCGTGGAAACCTCTACTGCGGGCAGATTCCATCATTTGAAGACCCACCTTCCTTAACGGCAACCAGTGCAATCGCACAAGCGCCACACGTTGCCCCCACATAGAATGTGAACGGCGCGCCGAATTCTTCCCAGACGATACCAGCAAGCACGCTTGCGACAAGCATGGCTAACCCGCAGGCCAAGTTGAAGAAGCCGTATGCTGTCCCACGCAGATCCGTAGGTGAGGTATCAGCGATCATGGCCGCGAGCAAGCCTTGCGTCATCCCCATGTGTAGCCCCCACAAGATGACCCCCAAGATGACAATACCCCAGTGATCGTTGACGGCCAGGACCATATCAGCCGCGATTAAGACGATCAGGCCTGATACGAGCAACTTCGTATGGCTCATCGCATCGGAGAGCTTGCCGAACGGATAGGCCGATAATGCATAAACCAGATTCATCGTAACCATGACCAACGGGACAAGAGCGATAGGAATTCCCCCTTGCTGGGCACGGAGGACTAGAAACGCCTCGCTGAACCGCGCCAACGTGAACACCGATCCGATTCCTACCACCCACCAATAGGTGGAGGTGAGTCGTCGGAGATTAGCCCTTCGAATAGGGTTTGTCCTCGTCTCGGTTTGACGGCGCACAGGTTCCCGAACCCCGAACATCAGCAGCACCACAGCCAGCAATCCTGGGATGACGGCTACCCAGAAGACTGCCCTAAAATCGTTGGCCCAGATAAGCATCAACCCAACGGCCACCAATGGACCAACGAACGCGCCGACGGTATCCAGCGACTGCCGCAAGCCGAACGCTGCGCCTCGAAGATGCGGCGGCGTGATATCCGCCACCAAGGCATCGCGTGGAGCGCCACGCACACCCTTTCCGACACGATCCAGCAATCGCGCGGTCAATACCGTGTCTATTCCTGAAGCGAGCGCAAAGAGAGGCTTGGTGAATGCGCCCAAGGCGTAACCAAGCACCGTCAGCACCTTACGTTTTTCAAGATAGTCGCTTAGCGTGCCTGAGAATACTTTAACAACCAAAGCAAGGGATTCGGCCGATCCCTCGACAAGGCCGACGGCGATGGTGCTTGCACCGAGGGTCGTGACCATGAACAACGGCAGCAAGCTGTGAATCATTTCCGATGAGATGTCCATCAACATGCTGACGAAGCCCAGCACCCAGACGCCGGACGGGATGTGACTTGGTACGCGCTTCATCTGCGATCACATCAAATTCGAAAACCGGAGTGGAGAAGTCGATTATTCATCATTCCTGTAACGATCGCGGGTGTCGGAAGCGCCTAAATACTCTCATCAGCGAGAGATCCGGCTCCAGGCTTAAGCCCTGGAGCAAGGAAATGCAATTCATAAATCCTCGCAAAACCGGCGATTAAACATGTGATCCGGCATTGCGGTTTTTTGACTTCTAGCCCTCGTCGCTCAGGTCATTGATTCGCCTGGCGGTTTGTTTCGGTTGATCGGGTTTCGGCAAAAGATGGGTCGGAACACAAAACAGGCCTGCAATGACTGTGGGGACAACCGCGCTCGCGATGACCGCCGCTACGAGAAAAGAATACTGCTCTTGAGTAATCAATCCGTGCGCCAGGCCGTAGAGCGAAGAAATCGTTCCAAACGTCAGGCCGGTCGACATCAAGAGTGTGTAGTACCAGCGTTCCTTCCGATCCTGACGGAACAAGCTGATAAAGGGATAGAGGCCAAAAATCTTCGACGCGACTTTCCCCATGAGCAACCCGAGAAACACAAATGGAGCGGCAAGCAGAGCGGGCAGGGACACCAATGTGCCGGCGCGAAGAAAGTAAAAGGGCGTGAGGAATCCCACGGTCAGTGTTCGCAATCGACGAATCCAGTGCCGGTCTCTCGCGGCGCTTCCCGCGAGGACCATGCCGGCGAGATAGGCCGGCAACACCGCTTCACTCCCCGACCAGAACGCCAACGCGCCCAATCCGAAGAGAGTCAGCATAATCCATTTCGTTCTGATCGCAGCCGTACGATGCGCATAGTGCCGCGTCAGCCACGCGGTGATGTAGGGCAACGTCATCAGGGTCAGAATCATGCCCACGATAAATACAAGAGTCTTATAGGTAAACGGCGCAAAGAGCAGCCCGAGGGCGATCACCGTTCCCAGGTCCGTGACGAAACATGAGGCCAGAACTCCTTTGCCGAACTCTGTCTTATTGAAGCCGGTCTCCAGCATTACGGCATAGACCACCGCCATGGACGTTGTGGAGAGGGCGACGCCGCAGAGCCAACTGGCATTCGCATCCCAACCCAGAAGGTAATAGGCGACGGTGGCGCAGCCAAGGAACGGCGCAATGAATCCCACCAACCCGACCACCGTGACCTCGGCCAACTTCAGGCGAACGATATCAGGATCAAGCTCTGCACCGGCCAGGAAGGTGAGGACGACGGCACCGGAGGCGGCGAGAAATTTCACCCATTCCGAATCGGTTGCGAGCACATCGCCAAGGTTCAAGACATCGGCTGCCACAGCAGTGATCACTCCTACACAGATTTCCACTAATGCGATCGAGAGACGCAGGGAGGATGCAATGAGAGCGGAGGCAACGGCGAGGGCGAGCCACAGGGTTGCGGTGAGAAAGGTCGATTCCATTGATGAGTCCTCCGTTCCGGCCGAAGCACATGCCTCTGTGAGCCGGTCGCCACCGAACCGGCAACAATCCTACGGCTACGGCAGTGGTAGCGTAGGAGTCATCAGCCTGGCCGAGGCGGTTATACGGGGGACTCCATCCCCTGTGTAAGGGTAAGTATACTGGAAATGGTTACGGAAGGGGCGGATTATTGGGAGGACTAGACCGAGTGCTACAAGACGTGGTTGAAGCATGCGACAAACTTTCCAGAGAGGGACAGTAAATAAGTTCGCTTGTGGTTGAGTCGTGCTCGTCAGGAAGCCTGTACATGTTTCATGCTCTCATGTTGCTACCTCTGTCGAAGGTCCTGGAGTAAACATGAAAGACCCCGCCTCATGATGTTAAGTCTTCCTTAGCTCCATCCGCCGATAGAGCACGGGAAGCACGACCAACGTCAACACCGTGATCTCCGTGGCACGACGTTCGGCATTGGGGCCTCGGGTCATCAATCCATGATGGCAGATCAAACACTGCGCTGCTGTAGGCTCCCTTATGACGGCAGCATCGTAGGTTTCTCAACAAGATAGGTAATCATAGCCGATCAGACTCTCACGGCAACACACCAATCACACGTGTTCACGAAAGTCATAGAGACACACACGCATCTTTATGACACGCAGTTATTCCTACTGATATTGTTCATCTCCGCACAGGCCGCACTATTCTCGAAACGATATGAAAAAGAACGTGTATCAGAAAAGATACGTATTGTATCCAACAAGATACGCGTGAATCCGCACAGCCTACTCATTTCTTCACTAATCCATATGAAAAATTTAAGAAGGCCATTTCGCTAGGACGGAGGCATAGCAAATGCTTGAGCGATGGGGAAGACTAATAGGACGCGACGACCGTCCGATACCGACGGAACTTCGAGAGACTGATGCGATGTCACGACCCTAAAGGTGGTGGAGTCGCCGTTCGCGACTGAACGACTGGGACCACATGTGGCAACCAGTTCATACGGGTGGTGTCGGCCGTGCTTTGAGTCGGCCGTTTCACGAGAATCTGAGTCTTGCCGTACGAATCGTAACAGGTTCTGAGTGAACCAAGGAGTAGAAGATGCCAAACGGATTCACGAATGTGCCGGATTGGTTTCCATGGGAAAACGCCGGCGGCAATATTGCGATCGGTGATGTAGATGGCGACGGTCGCCAGGATCTTGTCGTTCTTATGGTGGACAACCCGCCCGCCAAGAACCGCGGCCTGTATCGAGTTGGCAAGCGTCTCGATGCTGCCGGCATCCCCACCGACGGTTGGGGACCATGGATTGATATTCCGGACTGGTTTTCCTTTGAAAATCAGGGCGCAGGACTCGCCTTGTGGGACTTGAACGGAAACGGTCAGCTCGATCTCGTGGCATTTATGATCGATGCGTCGCAAGGACAGAATCAGGCGTTCTATCGGGTCGGTCGATCACTGGACAACAACGGCAATGTCACCGGCGGCTGGACTGATTGGATAGGTATCCCAGACTGGTTCCCTTGGGAGAACCAGCATGGTGCCATCGCGATCAGTGATCTTGACGGCGATGGTCATCCGGAATTGATCGTCCTCATGATCGACAACCCCCAACAGCAGAACCAGGCCTATTATCGCATCGGGAAACGTCTCGATGCGGACGGGCGTGTCACCGCCGGCTGGACTGGTTGGCAGCTGGTGCCGGACTGGTTCTCTTGGGAAAACCAGGGTGCGGGTGTCGTGGTGGTCGATGGGAATCAGGCCGGCGATCACGATCTCGTCATTTTCCAGATTGACAACGCCCCTGGGCAGAACCAGGCGTTCTTCAAACGCGGTGCGCGGCTGCAGATCACTGGCGACGTCGACAGCTGGGGACCATGGATGGGTGTCCCCGGTTGGTTCTCTTGGGAGAATCAGGGCGGTGGTCTTACGGCAGCCAATCTCGGTGGACTTCGAAAGCTTATCGCGCTGAACATCGACAACCCGCCCCAGCAGAATGCCGGCCTGTACGAGGTCTTCGATCTGGATTCCGATCCGGCCCGCCAAGGAAAGTGGGAAGTACTGCCGTTCAAGTCCGGCGTCCTCGCCGTGCATGCAGCTCTGCTGCCCAAAGGAAAGGTGCTGTTTTTTGCCGGCTCTGGGAGCAGCGCTGTGCGGTTCTCGAGCCCGGACTTCGGCAACGAAGCGAAGGGCATCTTTACGAGCGTGGTGTGGGACCCGGCGGTACCACCTGGTTCCGGGGCGCCGAACTTCTCACATCCGACCACACTACGGACTCCTGACGGCAAAGTCTTCGATTTGTTCTGCGGCGGGGATGCGCTTCTGCCGGACGGCCGCATGCTGTCGGCTGGTGGAACCCTTGACTATAATCCGTTCAAAGGCCGCGCAGATGTCGCTGTCTTCGACCCCTTTAAAGAGACCTGGGCTTTCGTCAAAAAGATGCAGCATGGACGCTGGTACCCGACGCTCATAGCGATGGGTGATGGGCGGGTGCTGGCGACAACCGGTCTCAACGAAGCGGGGAACGGCCACAACCAGGCTGTGGAATTGTACTCTGCCGCGACCGATTCATGGCAGCCGCTGCACCTTCCGGCCGCTTTCCCAGGCCTTCCGCTGTACGCCCATCTCTTCTTGATGCAAGACGGTCGTGTCTTTTTCTCGGGCGGCCGGATGGACGACCCTCTGCAAGTCGAACCCTGCGTGCTGAATCTCTCACGGGACCCGATCGGTCTGACCTTCGTACCAGATCTACTCGATCCTGTGTTACGAAACCAGTCTGCCAGCGTGCTCCTCCCGCCCGCGCAAGATCAACTGGTGATGATCATGGGTGGCGGTCCCGTCGGCAAGCCGGATAAAACCGACGCAACCGGAATGGTGAGCATCGTAGATTTAAAAGTACCACACCCCGAGTATGTCGCAGCTGAGCCGATGTTGCTGCCACGGTTACACTTGAATGCCGTGCTCCTGCCGGACCGGACTGTGTTCGTCACTGGTGGATCACTCAAGCAAGAAGACAAGCCGCTCACTCGGCTCCAGGCTGAGACCTATGATCCGGCGACCGGGCAGTGGCAGTTGATGGCCGCTTCCACCATCCCACGTCTCTATCACTCGACAGCCCTGCTCTTGCCGGACGGCCGCGTTGTCGCCGCCGGCGGAAATCCAGAAGGCGGCCACTCGGTTACATGGGATCCGCCGGATCCGGAAGAGGAGATGCGCCTCGAAGTCTTCAGCCCGCCGTACCTCTTCAAAGGCCCGCGACCCACGATCGGCACTGTAATCACTGAATGGAACTATGGACAGCAGGTCTCGGTGCCGACGCCGCAGGCAGCTCAGATACGTTGGACCCATTTGGTCAGAGGCGGTGTGACTACGCATTCGTTCAACTGCGAACAGCGGCTTGTCGATCTCCCGATCGCGGCTCGCACGGCAACATCCTTGCGCGTGGCGGTGCCCGGCAACCGGAATCTCGCACCGCCTGGGTGGTACATGCTCTTCATTGTCGATACGGACGGCGTTCCTTCCGTGGCGACGTGGGTGCATCTGACCTAAACAGTGGAGGGGATCGTGCAATGAACCCCTTGGCGATCGTCAAGCTCACCTCGTTGATGGATCGCACCAGCGGGAGCCCAGACGTGAAGATCGGGCTCATCGACGGGCCTGTCGTTACCCAGCATCCCGATCTGGCAGGCGAACACCTCCGCGAGATTCCCGGCAAGAACGGCGCCACATGCACGCAGGCCAGCAGCGCGACCAGACCGAATTCTGCCCAGACATATTCAACCCAGTCTGCGGTTGCGGCGGCAAAACTTATGCGAATGAATGCGCGGCGGCATCTGCCGGAGTCTCCATCGACCACCTGGGCAATGCGGTGGCGGTGGTGGCGTACTTCAGTGATCATGTAGTCGCATGAAGGTTGGATCATGCGATAACGCCGCTAACCCACTTTATGGCCTGAACCTTTTGAAACACGAGGCTTTGAAGCGTAAGATTCTAGACGGAGAGGGCGGAAGGGCATGGTCATCGAGATCGATGCTTCATTCCCATTGCTCGCAGGACCGAGTGGGCGACGTCGTCGCGGCGGACGTAGGTATTCAACAGGAACAGGAGGTCATGATGCTCATTCAGAGAAGTATGACGAAGCGGGTGATTTTGAGCATTCTGGGGATGATCGCCCTGATCAGTTGCGCGACCCTCCAGCGCGGTCTGACGGGGAAGGTGATCGATGAAGCGCGAAGCGTAGCACGCGCCCCATCTTCATTCCTCGCGGCCGATGAGGATTATTTTCACGATATGGATGGCGGAGTCCCCCTCTCTCGTGAAGAAATCCAAGGCCGAAATACCTGGCTGGTCTGGACCGCGGGCAACGATCGGTTCTGGGATACGCTCGCCACCGCCAGCTTCGGCAACCTGGATTTCCTGAAGACGCTCTCGTCGCACCCGAGCCTCAAATTCAGCCGCCACAACCGCTGGCACTATCTCGGTCTGGTCAACGAACCCTGTTTCGAGAAGGCAAGAGGTCCCGACCCCGCTCATTATGGCCTATGGTTGGATCAGCGTCGCAGTGATTGTCCGTCCGACCCGTTCGCGAACGAGAAAAAATATCCCGGCGTGGCGATTGGGGCGCGCGGAAAAAACCTGCCGCTCGGCTCATACTATGGGGAACCGACCGGTATCGTCGGGTTGCGGCTCTTTCCGAATCCCGACTTCGACGAAGCCGCTGCGAAGAAATGGAACCCCACGCGTTACTACGAGGATCCCAGCTACTATTTGTCCAAAGACCTAGTGAAACCGTATCGTGTCGGGATGTCGTGCGCGTTCTGTCATGTCGGTCCCAATCCGGTCAAGCCGCCGGACGACCCAGAGCATCCCCAATGGAACAACCTAAGCTCCAATGTCGGAGCGCAGTATTTTTGGATCGATCGGATCTTTACCTGGGATGCCGACGAATCAAGCTTCCCGTTTCAGCTCTTTCACACCTCGCGTCCCGGGGCGCTCGACACTTCACTGGTCTCCACGGACTACATCAACAATCCACGAACGATGAACGCCGTCTATGCGTTGGCGCCTCGATTGCAGCAAGGGCAGCGCTGGGGGAAGGAAACACTGGCGGGCGGCGGCTTGGACAACAAGCAGTTCAACGACTATGTCGCGACCGGCCCGCTGACCCAATTTTTTCAATCGCCCAACGTCGTGTGGACGCCTCGTGTGCTTAAAGACGGCTCGGATTCCGTCGGTGCCCTGGGCGCGCTCAATCGTGTCTTCTTGAACATCGGCCTGTTCAGCGAAGAATGGCTCCTTCACTTCAAGCCTTTGGTCGGCGGACATCCGATCACGCCCATGCGGATTGCCGTCGCTCGCGACCATTCCGCCTATTGGCAAGCCACCGAGTCGCAGACTCCCAATCTGGCCTTGTTCTTTTTGAAGACCACCGACCCGCACAAATTGCGCGACGCTCCCGGAGGCGCCCAGCATCTCACCAGGGATACGACCCAACTGGCGCACGGCAAGGAAGTGTTTGCCGAGCGGTGCGCGCGATGTCACTCCAGTAAGCTGCCTACCCCGGCGATCGGGCTCGATCCCGGCGGCTGTGCAGGGTCCGGGTATTTGGGGTGCTGGCAGAAATACTGGGAATGGACGAAGACCGAAGAGTTTCAGCGAGAGATGAAGAAGATCGTCATGCGGGACGACTTCCTCGACAATAACTTTCTATCCACCGAAGTGCGTGTGCCGGTCACCTTGCTGGAAACCAACGCCTGTAGCCCGCTCGCGACAAACGCCATCGGCGAGAACATCTGGGACAATTTTTCTTCCCAATCCTATAAGGCTCTCCCCTCGGTAGGGACGATTACGGTCCACCATCCTCTCACCGGCGAGCCGAAGCCGTATGAGATGCCGGCCGACGGGCGCGGGTACACGCGGCCTGCCTCGTTGGTGAGCCTCTGGTCGACGGCGCCGTTTCTGTTGAACAACAGCGTCGGCCGATTCAATCCCAGCCCAAGCGTTGAGGCCCGGCTGCAATCCTTCCAATCCTCGATTGAGCAATTGCTCTGGCCGGAGAAGCGAGACAAGGATCCCATCTTCGGCGATAAGGTACCAGGCGTCATCGACCGCACGACGGCGACGAGTTATCTCCGGATCCCCAAGGGGTACTTGCCGGAGGTGCTCCAAGACCTGTCCTTGTTGGAGGAAGGACTCTTCCCTTCGATTTTTGAAAAGGGAGGCATTGAGATCGGACCGATTCCGGCCGGGACCCCGGTGAATCTGTTGTCGAACGTCAACCTGCTGCCGGAAGGCATGACGCTGACGGAGCGCATTGCGCATCAGAAAAAGCTGCTCAAGTTGTTGGTGCGAATTAAGAAGGACTTGAAGGCGATGCCGAGGGGCGCCACGGACGAGCAAGCCCGCCAGGTGTGGGACAATCTCGTTGAGCCGCTCCTGGAGTTCAACAAGTGCCCTGATTTCGTCGTGAACCGTGGCCATTATTTCGGTACGAGCCATTTCAAAGAGGAACCGGGTCTGTCGGACGACGACAAATATGCGTTGATCGAGTTTCTCAAGACGTTCTAACGCTGTGCTCACCTGTTGTTCTATGACGCGCCAGTTTTCGATCAGTTCATTTGTCATGGGAGGCACGGCGGGATGAAACAAGAAGAGGACGTCCGATGATGGATCCCAAGACCAGGCGTGATTTTCTGAGGCTGGCCGCGATGACCGGATTGACCTTGCCGCTCGACGGCTGCTTCCGTGCCTTTAAACAATGGGAGCGTGGGGCCATCCACTGTGCCACCCCGGCAGGGCCGGCCGATGGCGCGACGTTTGATTACATCGTGATTGGATCCGGTGCCGGTGGTGGGCCGGTCGCCGCCAACCTCGCGACAGCTGGGTTCCGGGTCGCGCTGCTCGAGGCTGGCGGCGATGAGACGAATCCGAACTACTCGGTGCCGATGTTTCATGGATTTGCCACCGAGGATGAGACGTTTCGCTGGGATTACTTTGTCAAACACTATGGAGATCCCGATCGACGCCGGCGTGACAGCAAGTACGTAGCGGAGCATGACGGGGTTCTGTATCCGAGAGCCGGGACGCTAGGCGGCTGTACCGCGCACAATGCGATGATCACGGTGTACCCGCACAATAGCGATTGGGACGGCATTGCGCAGGTGACCGGCGATGCGTCATGGGCCAGTGGGCCGATGCGCCGCTATTTCGAACGACTCGAACAGTCCCGTTACGTCCATGGGCTGATCGAAAAAGTGGAAAACCGAAGCCGGCATGGCTTCGCAGGTTGGCTCACGACGAGCATGGCAGACCCAACCCTGGTGATCAAGGATAAGCAGGTGCTCGATATGATCGCCTCGATGGTGGAAGG
>JARFXP010000015.1 GCA_029194675.1 Nitrospira sp.
GAACTGTGTTTCGGCTGCGATCATCGGGTGATCGAAGGATGGGTGCGCGAGGAGAAGCTTCACATCCGACGACGGGGCACCGAGCGCGCCCACGACGCCTGGTACGTGACCGATACGGATCTGCTCCGGTTCATCACTGACCATCCCCTCGCCTTTCCACTCCGCAAGGTCGACCAGTTCTGGTTCATGGATCTCGTGACCGGTGGCGGGCTTGTCCGAAAGGCCCTGCAGGCTGCCTCACAGGATGATGCCGATCAACCGGCCGCCTGACCTGGGGATCTCTTTGGCCGGCCATTCCAGGACATCACTCACCTCTTCTCAGACTCTGTGGAGGCTGTTATGAAATTCATCTGTACCCGCAACATCCTGCTGAGCGCCATCCGGAATCTGCTGAGCCTCACCTCGAACAGATCCACCCTCCCGATCCTTGCCAATGCTCTCCTGGAGACCACTCCCGCGGGCCTCACGGTCTTGGGCACTGACCTCGAAACCGGGTTCCAAGGTACCTATGACCTCACCGTGCAGAAACCCGGACGCGTCACCGTCAACGCCCGTGCCCTCTGCGATGTCATCAAGGAACTCGATCCCGAGCATCCCATCACCTGGCAGGCTGATGAGAAACACGTGATCAAGCTCGTGTCGGGAAACAGCCGCTTCACGCTCCATGGCATGTCCGCAGACGACTATCCTCAGCTCCCTGCCTTTGATGAGCCCGCTCAGTTCAGCATCCCCAGCACCGCTCTCCTCACCTGTCTGCAACAAGTTCTCCCGGCTGTTCCCGATCAGGACCAGCGGTTCGTCCTGCAGTCCGTGCTTATCACCATCAGGACACCCGACTCACCTTCGATCGAAATGGTCGGAACCGACGGGCACCGCTTGGTCATCGCTGAATCAGACGCCGGCACCTGGACCACCTCTGCACCCCAGCAGCTCAACGCCCTCATTCCCAAGAAAGCCGCTCAGCTGTTGGCCGCGTTGCTCGCTCAGGAAGAAACGCTCGATGTCCCCATCGCAATCTCCAAGAAGCTCTTTTGCGTGACCGTCAAGAACGTCATCCTGACGAGCCGCCTGGTCGAAGGGACTTATCCCAATTACCAGCAAGTCATCCCCGTCCTGAACGGCGCGCGCATGGAAATCGACCGCGATCTCTTCGAAGAGGCGCTCCACCGCGTGGCCGTGGTGTCTCGCGACCAGACCCAAGCCGTGCGCTTGGTTCTTACACCTGACACGCTCACCCTCCACGCCCAGAATGTAGACGTGGGGGAAGGAACGGAAAGTATCCCTGCGGTCATCGCCGGCAAGGAATTCAAAACCGGCTTTAACGCCCGCTACCTGCTGGATGCGCTCCGGACATGCCCGGGCAAGCGCCTTCAACTACATATGAAGGAACCGGTCAGTCCCTGCCTCATTGTGAGCCCAGACAGCCATAGCCAGTGGAAGCATGTGATCATGCCGGTCCGCTAATATTATGGAGGCGATGATGCCCGGTCTGGCTCCGTCACCAAACACAGTCTCATGGGGGTGGACTTCATACCGGCGGGCCGGCTGGTTCAATCAGCAAGGCCAGCGGCTGTATGTCGTTCACTTTCAAAGCATCGAGGGTCAAAACGGTTACACCAGGATGACGCTTCACGTCTGGGCTCGCCGGCCTCTGTTGGCCCTCCGGGCTCTGTGCAAGGAGAAGAAAAGCGAGGATGAACTTCTTCGGTACGACTGGGCCGCCATCGATTAGTCCTCCCACAGCATGTCGCCCCAGGCCTCCTCTGATCGTCGTCGTGTCTGTCTTAAGTGGCGATCGGTATCAGTGAAGGCAACACCACTCCTCTCCAACACTGGCCCCACCCCATTCTGCCCATCCAGTAATACTCAAAGAAAGGTCATGTCACATCGATATGCGGCGGGCCACCCCCTCGCTGCCTGCACCTCTGAAAAGGACCATTCTGTACCAGTAAGACTTGCATGGGCCCTGCGCTTGCCCGGGACAACGGCACCAGCTCCTGCGTGGGCTCTCTAAAGGTTAGAGGTCATATGAAAATGCGATCACTTCGAGGGGAAGCACTCACCACGACCAGTGCGAATGCCCAGCAGGCCGCAGACCAGTACATGACCGTACAGCAACTGGCGCAACGCCTGCGGGTCACTCCGGACTACCTGTACAGCGACGTGCTCGGTCAACCCGACGGGATACCTGGAATCAGACTAGGGAAAGGGCGCCGTCCTCGGTGGCGCATCCATCCAAGTGATGTCGCGCAGTGGGAAGAGCGCCAGCGCAGGTCTTATGATTCGGCGCCGCCTTTAACGGCCAGGGCCAAGAAAGTACGGTCTGTTCCAAGACAAGTTGCTTCCAAGGCCAGTTGATCGTGCCAGCTCAGTAGAGGGGATCCATGGGAAGGACATCGGGGGGCGGTACTGTCACCCGCATCGGGGAGAAGCGGTATCTTATCAAGTGGCACCAGGGCCGTGGCCGGCCCAACATCCGCAAGGTCATTCATGGCACGCGGGAGACAGCAGGCCGTGTGCTCCAGACATTGCGCGAACGCTTCTATGGGGGCCTCTTTGGCTGGCCGCAGCAATTGGAGACTAAGGTCAGAGTACTGACCCAACTCGTCGTTGCTGACTACAAGGCCAATAACTACAAGTCCCTGAAGAATGCAGAACAGCTTCATGCCTTCTGGAACACTTTCGCTGGGAATATGCTTGCCGAAACAGTGAGCGCAACGGACCTTCGCAATTGGGCAACGGAGTGGCGGGAGAACGGATTGAGTCCGGCACGTGTCAATAGACGGATATCCTTCTTGCTTCGCGCGTACCGCTTGGGCCTTGCGGGGAGGCCGCCACTCGTGACCTCGGTCCCACAGTGGACCAAATTGAAGGAGTCACCCCCGCGTTCTGGCTACCGCTCGTGGCAGGAATTTGTGAAGGTTAGAGCCTTGCTGCCGCCGCACGCTCGCATCCCGGTCACGATTGAGTATTGGCTTGGGACCCGCGAAGGTGAGACCATGAGTCTCGAATGGGCTCAGGTGTACCTCGATCATCAGAAGCGCAACGTCGAGATCCGGCTTGCGTCAGAGACTACAAAGACGGAAGAAGAACGAGTGGCCGTGATGGGCGGAGACCTTTACGATGTCCTCGCTGCATGGTATAAGCAGACTTCGGACTTGCATCCGGATTGCCGGTGGGTCTGTCACCTCAACGGGAGAAAGCTGGCTTCCATCAAGTCTTCCTGGCGAACCGCCTGCGTCAAAGCCGGACTCGGGCGATTTGAAAATCCCAAGGGGCGTTTTGTTGGAAACCGGCGCTATCGTGGGGCGTTAATCCACGACTTCCGTCGGACGGCGGTCAGTAACATGGAGGATGCCGGGGTGCCAAGAAAGGT
Organism: Nitrospira sp.; assembly: GCA_029194675.1. Lineage (NCBI taxonomy): Bacteria > Pseudomonadati > Nitrospirota > Nitrospiria > Nitrospirales > Nitrospiraceae > Nitrospira > Nitrospira sp. The sequence goes on from JARFXP010000015.1 coordinate 3,377, forward strand.
GGCGATGGCAATCAGTGGTCACAAGACCGATTCCGTCTACCGACGGTACCACATCGTGAAGAGATCCGACCTCGTCGAAGCCGGGCGCAGGCTCCTGGAACACCATGAGCGGAAGCACAGTCGCGGTGAACAGCTGGTGAACAGTTCGGGGTCGGAGCGTTCGGCGGGCAAGACCAGAAACCCTTAGAAATCAATAACGTGGCGGTGTAGCTCAGTTGGTAGAGCAGCGGACTCATAAGCCGCGGGTCACCCGTTCGATCCGGGTCACCGCCACCAAACCGCACTTCGTGAGAGCCGCGGGCTCTCCATCGGTTTAACGTCATTACGCCCGCGGATAGACACCTCCAGTGTTTCTTCTCACCTAAGATGTCGCTCGTGCCGGCGGCTCATCAAGCGAAGCGTCTCCCCGATTGACGCCGCCGGAGAAACCCCTTCGCCTTTCCGAATACCAAACCAAGCTTGCTCGTGCCGCTGCCTCATCGGCGTCAGCCATCCGCTCTTGGATGTACTTGCCGTGTGTCCCTGTCCGGACGCCTCGCCCAAGTACGATGGCGATTCCGTCTAGTGTTGTGTCCCGGAAGTTCGTTCGTGGTGAGCGTGTCGAACCATGAACGGAACTCCTTGAAAGCCGGCGCCCTTCGACCGGCTCAGGGCGAACGGATTATTACCTGAACTTCTGGGACACAACACTAGAACCTATCTCAAAATGGGTGTTCCGGTAATAACCGGTCATGCCCGCGAAAGCGGGCATTCAGAGTGACCTGAAAGGTCTGGATTCCCGCCTGCGCGGGAATGACGACCACAGATCCCATCCCGTCATGAACGAATTTTGAGATAGGTTCTAGAGACCTTGCTACATTCCAGGGTCCCGTGCCAAAGCAGTGGCGGCAGGGGGTGCACCATCGAGGGTGTGGAGTAGGTTGCGCGGAGGTTACCGAGTTGCGTTCGAGAAATCGGAACCGTTACGAAGTCGCGTATGGAAGCGAACGCGGTAGATCAGAATGCGGCTCTGCAAGGCATCAGGAGACTCCCCCGTTTCTCACCGAGCTTTGGGTAGGACTACCATTGTTTCCGAGGGAACGACGATCATATCTCCCGGCATTAACTCAATGTTCTGTCCTGAGCCGTCTCGAACCACGATATCGTCATAGCTGGCTCTGAGTTTGGTCTGTCCTTGGCCGTCCTTCGTAAAACGGAAAATTACGATGGTATTTTTAGCAGCCACGGCGGTAAACCCGCCTGCGACTGTAATCCCTTGTAACAGGGTGGTTTTACTTTTCAGCGGATACCTGCCGGGCTTATTCACTTCTCCAAGGACATAGATTTGATAGCTCTGTACGTCTTTTACCGTCATCGATATCGTAGGAGTCTCCAAGTACCCTTTGAGGCCAGCGGATATCTCCTCTGTCAATTGGACCGGCGTCTTACCCACCGCAGAGAGATCGCCAAGTAGTGGAAGGGAGATCTTTCCATCCGGTCTGACGTGGACCTCCTTGGAAAGATCAGGATTCTTCCAAACAGTAATCTCTAAGACATCTTCAGGACCGATGATGTATTCCGGGGTCACTATCAGTAAGGACTTATCAGTTCCGCCAGAACTTCCCGCCATTGTCGACAACGGTTTCTTTGAAATATTCTGCTCAGCAATCGATTGTGCGGCATTGACAAAAATGAGGATCGCAACGCCTAGGATGATACGGGAAGAACAGATTCGCATATTGATACTCCTCTCCACGATTTCCCATAGTACACGTTCGGGCTCCAAAAAGCAGATGGAACATTGGGTAGGTCTATAGAGCTGAGGCGAATGCTTCATAGATCCCCCCCCTTTACAGGCGGGGTCCTCTCAGAATTCAAGCTGCGCTTGTTCCGCGTCTTCCTTCGCTTGTCGGGCGACGTACCGCCTGATGATCTCCTCCGTAATCCCGACGGTGGACACAAAGTACCCCTTTGACCAGATTCCGCCGCGATCCCAGTACACCTGATCCAAAAACCGAAACTTCTCCCGCAATGCCCGACTCGTGTTCTTCTTCACCGCCTCCACCGCAAAGCTGACGCTGTATTTCGGGGGGATCACCATTACAGTCGGGGACCTCTCGCACAAATAGAAGCCATTTCAAAACCCCAGGACCGTGCTTCGACAAGCTCAGCACGAACGGAAACGCATAACGACACACTCCCCTACGCGCCAATGCAGAACTCGGATGAGTGAGCATACGGAAAATTCAAGCCACCCGTTCTCAGCGGATCGATTTCGATCCGGCGGATCTATTTCGATTCCCAGATTGCTTAGCTTCATTCGCGACCATTGCAGTGCCTCGCCTGGCTCAAATTAGCCTTCACCATCTCAAGCCGTTGATAAGGCTACTTTCCCTTTCATGTTCATTAAAAGCGCTTCATCTACGCGATTGGTCCAGCAGTTGCTCATATGTGATTACAACAGGAGCAAGCGAAATGATGGTGCGATGGTGCGGGCTCTCCGCACGTGACGTTAAAGAATCTCTAGCCGTAGGGAGAGAGCGCGAAGATTGGATTCACGCTTCTCCAAAGGAGGTTGCCATGAAACAAGTTATGGCGGTCATCACAATATGGAGTCTCGTTGTCCCGGCTTTGGTGCTTGTCGACTCGAACGCCTGGAGTGGCTGTACGATTGAGCAGCGGATTGACCTCGGCAAACAAGGATATGACAAAGGCGAGGTGGAAAAGGCGTGCAGCGACAGCGGCGATGATTTCTGGAATACCATGGGTAAGGCTCTGGGGAATACCCTGAGTGATGCCATGACTAGAGGAGTGGACAAAGCATTTGGAGGGAGTGGAAAGAACCCCTACACCGATGCGTCGGCCATGAATGGTGCGAGCCGGTGTGAAACCAATGTAGGGACCTGTCCCCTGTCCGGAGGACCTGCAGGCTATCCCTGCTATTGTCGCGGGTGGAACGGCTCCACACTTACGGGAGTCTCACGATAAACTGACTTACAGACTGAGAAATGGCTTCGCACTTCCAGGCCAAGAGGACTCCATGCAGCTTCTCGCTTGCAGAGACCTGGACGAGGGCATTCGAGCTGTAGCCGAATCACGGATGGACGTTCGTCATCGGTGGTGCTGGGGTGACCGTTCGTCCGTGGGGCAGCACTCCGGCAGAATGCTCAAGAGAAGACCGCTCAGCGTTCCGCGAACAGGGTACGGGGAATCTCCCATGAACGACCGTCGTGCAGGCTGGCATCTTGAAGTCGCACGACACCTTGTTCCTCCTGCACGCGAAGAACGCGGTCGGCGCGGACGCGTAACTGGTCGAAACGTTGCCGGCCGGCCTGCGTGAGTATCGGAGCGGAGGGACAGAGACACACGATCGTATAGCCCTGCTGGGTCAACCGGGTGATGGCGTTCATCATGCGATCAAACAACCGTGCAGCGTCATGACTGGGAACCGCCTGGCTATAGAAGGTCTCAAAAAGCCCCGCCAACATGGCGATGCGGGCGTGATACCGATCGAGCGCCGCGCCGAGACAATCTGATACCAATCGTTCCACCTGATGCGAACTGAACGCCCTGGCCACATGGATCATGGCCAGAACCTGACGAGGCCGGCGTCGCCCGGCACGGGCCAATCGAGCGACGGCAAACGGATCGAACGTGTTGGCTCCATCGACATACAGAACCGGCTCTCCGGCGAAGACTCGCTCCGTGACGATATGGAGGCCCAACCGAAAGACCAGCGCATGTCCGTAGAGCAGAAGCAGCTTGTCGCTGGGATGAAACGACACAGAGGCATATCGCAGCGCAAGAGACCAGTCTCCTGACGCGTCGCGCGTCGTCTCCCGCGCGCATTCGCCGCTTCGCCGATCGAGAAGGGGCAAGGTCGTCGATTCTACGCTCGCACGCATATCACACCTCTCTATTACCCACAGCATCCGCCGGAAAAATTCTGTCGCTGTCGCCAGGCATGCCAACAGACATCGCACAGTTCCAATCTGGTTCGGGTGAACGCATCCACATATTCGACTCGCTGAGCGATTCTCGCCCCGCAATCGGCGCAGCGACCCACCGCCTGAGTGTCAGTGTCCGGTTGTACCGACATAGTCTCCGACCCTCATGTTCGGACGTACCCGTCTGCTGCAGACCGTCGACATGAATCGGCTCTGCTGACGAGCGCCGACGAGATTGCGCCAGATGCGTTCCGTCAAGGAAAAGGAATAGGCTTTTGTCCGTTGCAACTCCCATTGTAAGTCGCGAAGACGCCCGTTGAGCACGTTCACGGTTCGCTCCAGATGCATCAACCGGTCTTTGGTCGTCACGGCTCGTTCCATCATCACAGTCCTCCTTGCTGACGTGCCTACATCGCACAATGTCGAATGACGCCGATCACCACACCTTCGATACGGAACGCGTCCGATGGCTGTACGAGGATCGGTTGCATGGCGGCGTTGGCCGGATGCAACTCGATGTGCGTGTCTTTTTTATAATAGGTTTTGATCGTGGCCTCATGGTTGACCAGCGCCACCACGGTTTGTCCGTTTTGCGCCGTTTCCTGTTTGTGCACGACGACGATATCGCCCGGGAGAATACCGTCATCCTTCATCGACTCTCCCTTGACGCGCAGCGCAAAGGTATCGCCTCCCCGCAACATGCTCAACGGCACCTCGATCAACTCGGACTGAGGCAGCGGCTCGATCGGCAACCCCGCGGCCACCATCCCGGCCATTGGAATTTCCGAGACGCGACTCAGTCTCTCGATCGCGACCTTCACCATACCGGGAATGCGGCGCATGCCCGCTTCATATCGCGCGACCGAAACCCGTGTTGTTTGCAGCGCGTCTGCCAATTGTTGCTGCGTGAGTCCCAGTTGTTGCCGCATGCGTTTCAGCTCGGTCGGCTTCATGATGTAACCGATGGTTACATACTACGCCACTACCTGTCAAGCCTCAATTTCAGTCCTTCTTTATAATGGAGGTGGAAAGCTCCTTTCGGCAGAGGCTCTGTGAATAACTTTCAATGAAACTCTGCACCTGCCAAGCTGATACGCAAGCGTCGCGTTAAAACACCGCTCCTAATCAGCGCATTACCATTTATGAGCTTTTTATAGAAAAACCCACAAGATATGGTGGGTTATCATCCTCACAACCCAATGCCTAAAAAATAGGCAAACAGGTTGATGGGGTAGCGGAATGCACGCCTTCTTTCCCGGATTCAATCCTTACACACAGGGTTATCCACAGAAGCTGGGGAGGAGGCCGACCGGCATTAATATACGTGACTCAGCCGGTAACAATACTGGGGATGACGGGGCAAAATGCAGGTAGTGGAGGGTACTTCTGTTCCGAGTCATGCCGTTCTACTGCGGCAAACGATCTACGAGCGTCTGCGTCGTTCGCGGCCCGAAAACATCCTCAACGTATTCCAGCCACTACGCGTCCGGTTTTTTCGAGCCTTGCGCCGCTCATCTGCTTACACCTGCTTCGCCTTGTCACGAAGGATTCCCCGAACAGGCTCCTAGGGGAGTTGCTGTAGTCGAGGAAGTTGGCGTACAATCCGCCCGCTCCATCCGGCGCGCGACCTATGCGGTACCTTGCCCTGCCCATCGTCCTCAGCTTCCCTTTGTTGTCCTACGCCGGCAATATCAAGGACACTGACCTCATCACGAGCAACACGTTCTTCCTTCCACCCAGCACAGCCAAGACCGTGTTTGTCCAAGCGCGGAACTCGTCCGACAACCAGGGCGTCTCGCTGAACGATCTTGGATCCCGACTGACCGCCAAGGGCTATCAGGTGGTTCAGGATCCAAGCACAGCTCATTATGTCTTGTTGGCCAACATCGTCGATTGCAACGTGACAAAGCCCGAAATGCCTGTCGAAGCGATCGTCGCCGGCGGCTACGGCGGAGCCAGATTCGGATCGTCGATGATGAGCGGGTTGCATAGTCTGACCGGCGTGGCCAGTATGGCAGGGCCCCAAGGCGCGATCGCCGGCAGCGCCGCATCGATGGGACTGAGCGCGATTGAAGGAATCGGCAGCGCGGTCGGGAACATGTTCGGCGGGCCGTCCGCGCCCAAGACGCCGGACGATGTCAATTACGCTTGTGTCGCAGATCTTCAGATCACGGATCAGGGCGCGGCGGATTCCGCCCCTGGGAAATCGGAAACGGCCCCGCAACCCGCTGTCTATCAGGCCCGTCTCGCCGCCGACGTACACCAGAAAAAGCTGGACGAGGCCGAGGCCACTCCTCTGTTGCAACAGCGATTGAGTGCGGCGGTGGCAGGGAATTTCTAGTGAGCAGCGCTATTATGACGTTGCGGCCCCGCAAGCTCGCGTTGACCACGTGGTTAGCCTCAGCCTTAGCTCTCATCTGGCTGTTGGAAGGAGGCTGCTCCAACATCATTCGCTCCGGCCTGATGAACAGCAACACGGTCTTTCTCGATCCGAGCCTGAACCGCACCGCATACGTTCAACTGAGGAACATCTCGGAAAACCAGAGCGTCACGCTCAACGACATCCGAACGAAACTGACCGGCAAGGGCTACCAACTCACCGACGATCCGGAGCAGGCGAATTATTGGATTCAGGCGAAGGTGGTGTACTGCCACAAAGGCGCTGATGGCGTCACGCCGGAGGGCGTGGCAAAAGCCGGCTCCGGCGCCGGCATCAGCAGCGGCGGCACCACGATGGCCGCCGCCGGTCCGACCGACGCCGATCGAATCGCGCGACTGATGCCCGGCGGGATGGCGGGCATGGGTGTCATGCCGATGGGCGGCGGGATGCCGGATATGAATGCGATGATGGCTCAGGCCATGGCCATGAGCGGCGGACGAGGCGGTTTCGGCGGCATGCAGATGCCGCAAGCTCCGAAAGAAGAGGGCGTGATCTATCTCTGTGTGGCCGATGTACAGATTACCGATCGGAAGTTGGGCAAGCCCTTAGGGCGACCCGCCGACATGACGGGCGCAGCCACCGACCGGAAGGGTGACGGCTCCCTACCCAAAGTACAACAGATGCGGACGGTGGGCCACGTCCGGCAAAAAGATCTGGACATTCCTGAAGCCACGCCGATCATTCAAGAAAAGATTTCGACCGGGATCGCCGGGCTCTTTTAGCCTACTCGCGGTATCAAGTGAACGGCCCCGGCCTTGATCGCGGCGACGACGGACGATCCGGGTGTCAGCTGCAAGTCTTCCAGCGCCCCGCGCGTCACCATCGCGGTGAGGGGGAAGCCGCAAT
>JARFXP010000016.1 GCA_029194675.1 Nitrospira sp.
GAGAAACAGTCAAACGGCAGGTCTCGGCCTTCCTTACGACCTATCAGCAGGTGAAGCCGACTCTGACAGGCACCGATCTCAGGATGATGGGATTGAAACCAGGTCCCCAGTTCAAAAAGATCCTTGATCAACTGCTTGATGTGCGGCTGAACGGGGAGATCAAGACAGAGTCGGAGGAGAGGGATCTGGCCATGAAGCTTATCGGGTTGAAAACGGATGAGTAGCAGTTGTCCACTGCCCCCGTTATACGGCAATAGGAGTCAGAGCGAACACACGGCCATACCGTGCTGCTGTCGCGGTGTCTCCATTTTGCAACGCTTCACGCACATCATCAAGCTTGTACGCATCTTCAATCGATAGGTAGGGAGACCACGCGTCGTCCGTCACCAACAGCTCAACATCGACTTCTGCCAAATATCGTCCTTCGTGAATCAGTTTCGTTCGCGGTTGTTTATTCATGTGGCGATAAGTCGCACCGATTGTTGACGCCGGTCTCGATTTTGAGACTAGGCCGCCCCTCGTTCCGTACCGACGTCGGCACTCTCGTACAGTTCCTCAGGGGCAATGTCCGCACCGTTCGGCCAGGCGACCGTCCAGCCATCGAGGAAGAATCGCCGAAAGTACTTCCTGTCTTTCAACGGCTCAAAGACCGGCCCCTTCAGATAGCGTCGGAAGTCGATCGTTTTTTCCGAATTGTCATCGAAGGTGACATGAATCCGGTAGCCGCCTCGATATTCGGCTTTGGTCACACATGGGGTCCTGTTCATGACGCGTCCTCCCTCGCAATTATCGCAACAGCGGAAAGCTTGAACAATCGTTTTGGCCGTTCCGTAGTGCATTTTCTCAGGCCGTTCCTTGAGAAAGCAGCCTCAGCCTCCGATTCTTAGCTTTGTAGGTTTCTATGCTGCCATGCTTTTCAAGGATACTGACGTTTCGCATGGTGCGCTTTTCAAATTCCTCGCGAGGCTTGCCACGGGTTAGTACTCCTACCTCCTTAAGCACGCGGGAGGCAAGTGAATGAATAGTGCACGACTGATTAGGGCAGCTGGACAAAACCCGCAGAATCGCATCCTGTATCTCGCTCGAGGTTATTTCATCTGGTCGGCGGCTTGATGTTCTGAAGTCGGCCTCAGATTCGTTCGATGATTCGTGTTCGTCATCAGTCTCATCTTCATCTTCGGCTACAGGGCTCTCCAAATCAATGTCAGGGGCCGAATCCATCCGTCGTGAGTTTGAGAGAATGCCTCTCTCCTCCAAGGCTACCCATAGTCTTGCAAGGGCATTATCTTTATTGGAATAGAAGGCCGATTCTCTCACGCTAAAGAATTTCCAACCGCATCGTTCCAAATCGCGCTGGCGTTGCATGTCGGCTTCATAACGGTCAGCTCCATGCCAATGGTCGCCATCGCATTCTACGGCCAAACGTGCCTGACCACCTTCGACCACAAGGTCAATCCGCTTGCCCGCAAATTCGTATTGAGCGAGCACGGTGAAGTTTTTGCGCAGAAGTTCCAGAGCAACGTCCACTTCAAACCAGCTTTCAAACGGCGCGGGGGGCTTCACAACACCCCGGTTATCCTGGGCTGCCCGCTGCTCCAGTTCATCTCGTTCGATTCCCGAAATCTGCTGTGGCCTCGTGTTCTCGAAGTGTTCCAGCAATCGTCGTCGAAGACAGAATGGGCTCAGATCATTACATGTGACGGAATGGTAGAGAATCATCTGATCACGGGCGCGGCTGGCCGCGACATTAAAGCGTCTTTCGTCCGCCGCTTTTGTCAGAGCCCCAATTCGTTCGTTACTGGCCGCGACGAGCGACAGGACCATAATGTCGCGCTCATCTCCCTGAAAACTGTAGGGGTTCCCGCAGACCAGGCGACGCCGTTCCATTTCCTCAGCGCCCAATTGTTCGAGTAACTGATTCTCAATCAATGCCGCTTGTGCCTCGCCCTGAAGAACCACAACTCCCATCGACTTGCCGTCGTATCGGCTGTCCCCGCACATCTCCACGATCCTCTCGACAATGGCTTTGGCCTCCGGTCGATTGATAGCGCGATTGTTGGAGCCTTCCCGATACCCGCCGCTCACAAAAACATGATCGAGCGGCGGCAGCCGATTCGGACTATACTGCCTCAAGGGAATCAGTGGGGTATCAGAATAGCAAAGATCATTGCTGAAGCGGATAATCTCCGGCATGCAACGAAAATGCTCGCGGAGCGTGATTCGACTGGTTCCGTAACGGAGTTTTCCATGATCGAAAAGGCTGACATTGACATCGAAGTATTCTTTGAAATTGAAATCAGACAAGTATTCGTCTAGCAACTTGTTAATTGGTGCGGTATCTTGAAATTCTCCAGTGGGACTGATCTGTTTATCATCTCCGACGATTAGTATCGTTTTTCCGAGATAAAAGAGAGGTAATGCTTCAAATCCACACTGAGAAGCCTCATCAACTATAATTACGTCAAACATACCAGGCGCGGGATTTACTGTGTCCCAAATGCGGTGAAGAGGCATCACCCATGCCGGAACGGCATCCTTGCATTCAGTTAGACTTCGCTGAGCCGCCTGACGCTTTCGAAAATCGCGTTTGCCTTTGCCAGTTTTGGACAGGGAATTGACGTTCTTACACCATGCCTCCATGTGCCGACGATGCGACTCCTTCATTCGTTCGAAACAGAACGACCAGGCATGATGCGAAGCGAGTTTCGCAATAACGGTGTTTATGCTTATCCGGTTGACTCCGAAACATACAGCCTGTTGTAGGGAGTAGGGCCGTGACGTGTAGCCAGCCCCAGAAGTGTTTGGAACGCCGCCATGGGGGTACGGCGCCGGTTGAACCGAAAGGTGAACTCATCGAGGTACACCTGCAGGTGCTGGGTGCCAACGCCGTGATGAGTGCCGCGAAGCCAGGTCTTGAGGTTCCCGAAAACGCGGTGAATGCGTGGCAACACCTTCTCCGCACGTTTCGGATCCCCTGGGTGCGCGGACGATGGCGATATCCCATCGTCGCGAGGGGGCGTAACTCGGCCAGCCATCGGTGACGACGATTGCCTCCCGCTCGACGTGTGCCTTCACGAAACCCGTCAGCGAGGGGCCCGAGGCGTCCGGAACCACCTGGAGACGGACTCTCCCCGAGGCCTTACCGCGCACCTCGACGGCCGCCGCCACCAACGCCTTGTCGAGGAGCTGTCGGCCGCCCCGCAGGCCGACTTCCTGGCCTCCCACATAGGTCTCGTCCACCTCGACCTTGTCGTGCAACGGCTCGCGGTCGGGGCGGACCATGGCCCGCCGGAGCTTGTGGAGGATGGCCCAGGCGGTTTCGTAGCGGCCGATCCCCAATTGCCGCTGGAGTTGGAGTGCCGACAGGCCAGGGGTGTGCGTGGTCACCAAGTACGCGGCCCAAAACCAAAGAGTCAGCGGCGTACGTGTCCGATGCAACACGGTCCCGGCCGTGACCGAGGTCTGGTACCCGCAGGCTTTGCACTGCCAGAGTCGCCGCCGCGGCAGCTCAAAGGCCTCCGTGTGCTGGCATCCTGGACAGCGATACCCTTCTGGCCACCGACAGGCCGCAAGGTAGGCGCGGCACGCAGCTTCGTCCCTGAAGCTGCGCCTGAAACTGAGCCAGCGTTCTCGGGAAGTCTGGGCGAGCCACCCTCAGACACTACCGATGGGGGTACTCGGAGTCAACCGGATAAGTATTACGGTGTTTATTTCGTCTTCGATCTGTTTAGCACGCTTAGCGAGCGCCGGAACATCTTCCTGCCGAATGTAATCATCGATCCAGTATCGAGCCTGCGCCCAATGCCACGCGTCCGCAATATGCTCGATTCGTTCCTCCCAATAAGGCTCGTTGTAAGTCCGTTCCAAGCAATCGGTTAGACGCGGTAGTTGTCGACGTAATTGTGATATGGCTTTATCCAGCCCTTGAAGGCATTGACGTTGTTTCTCCAAGTCCTGGATTGTGTTTCCGCTCTGTGTGAAGCCATCGACGTCACGGCCCCGAATTGCGGTCAGCACGTCGCTTACCACCGGATGTGCGTTGGGTCTGGTGGCCAAGCCGGAAACTGGAATCTCAACACATTTGATTTCATCGGCGGTGAGTCGCTTGCGGTTACGAGCCAGTGCGAGGCGGCATGAGAGGATAGTCTTCTCAATCTGGAGTTCATCAGCCCATATAGGTTCGCCTATCGCCGAACAACACCCTATCGCTTCACGACATTTGGTAATAAGTCCTTCAAGCGACAAGGCATTTTCGAGTGCTTCGCAGTGCGCTTTGAGTGAGGTCAGTTGCAGAGCATAGGGTCCATGAACTCTGTCACTCCGTCCAATCCAGAATCTCCATGCCTTCTCACATTCAATGCGAACGCGGAGCGTGTCAGCAAGAAGTGAGAAGTGTTCAGTTGTCGTGCAAGTATGTCCGCCAATCCTGGCCGACTTGATCACATACAGTCGCTCTTTCACCAGCTTTGGCCGAAAGGGTCCCCAACCTAACTTTCCGCCGTTATCCATGTGTTGTTCCAGTTGCCGAGCGTCTTCATGCAGCGTTCTGATATCGATAGTATCCGGGAACTCGATGCTAGTGTTGTCCGCAGTAGCAATGAGTACTTCGACTGATGAAACTGTCCCCTGTGTGACACGGAGAAGTTGGCGCCATAGGGACGGATTGCCGCTTAGGATGTCACGCACGGCCTCGTTTAGCCAAGAATGCGCCATCGTCAACAATCTTTTCCGAGTGTCGCGAAAAGTAGACAGAGCATTACAAACCGCCTCGATAGTCGCGGAATTGCTTTTCACCAACAGATCGGCAATGCGTCCATCAGCTCCGTTTTCCGAGTTCCGCTCTTCTGCTATCGCACTGGACTCGCTCCTCACCAGTTCGGCAAAGCGTTCCGAGGATGGCAGCGCCTCAGGCCATGCAAGCTCCAAATCCCTGCGTCTCTCCACAGTAAATCGCCGAAGAGACACAAGAACGGTGTATAGATCGTTAGCGGATAACGGACAAGCTTGGCCTAAGGGAACAGCATCAATGAACCATTCATGAGTGGCACGATCGCGATTTACGGCCTCGGCGATTCTAGCGGCTGTCCCTCGATAGGTTCCCTCCGCGATAGACTGAATATGCGTTTCGGATTCTCGGATATCGCGCAGTCGCCGGCTGACTTTTGCCTTTTCCTCGCGTAGCTTCCATAGATACCCTTCAAGTTCCGTGCGCTCTCGCTTGGCGTGATTCTCATTCCACTGCGCATTCTTGCGAAGAATGCCGCCAACGCTGGACTCGAGCGAGCGCCGTTCCTCAAGTCCGCTGCCAAGCAGATTGATGCAGAGCGGTCGCAATTCCTCAGGAAGAAGTCCCTCAAGAACCTGAAGGGCGCGTGGCGTCTTGGCCGTAATCAGCGTACGTTGTCCTGTTGCAAGCAGATGGCAAATCAAGTTTGCGATAGTATGGGACTTCCCCGTGCCAGGTGGCCCTTGCACCAAGATCCCGCTTGACGACCGGATCTTGTCAACAATGCGGCGTTGCTCATTATTCGATGGCTTCGGGAAAAAGACTTCCCCACCAAATTTAATGTCCGTTTCTTCTGGTCCATCGCTCGGTTCACGACTATCGTTCGGACGAGTCTCCGCAAGGTCCGCGAATTCACCGGGGATGGCTTCACCCTTTGAGATTTGCTCCTTGATCCGTTTTAAGGTTTCGGTGAGACCTCTGGAAGAACGCTTACGCAAGATTAAGGCGGGGGCATACTCGACAACGGGCTTTTTCAAACCACGGATGCTTTTCGCCTCCAACGAGTCGTCATAAGTGCCTTGCGAGTCGAACAAATGCACTAACGTTTGGAGTACGCCTTTAACACAACTGTTTTCCCATGGATCGTTTTCAGCTCTAACAAGTGAAGCCTCCGCGGTTTCCTCTGCACGCGCTGGCTGCTCCTCTATGTCCAGCATGTCAAGTTCAGGCCGTAGCTTGGTGCCTTCGGTATGGGGCCGGACGATGAATTTCCCCAAACTGGCCACAAATTCCAAAATGGCATCGGCAACTACCAAGTGACGCCGGACATGCTGTCCGGTGGGTGTCTGCCAGGTCAGCAGACCCAGGCCAAGCACAAGCTCGTATTCCTCGCCTATGCGGAGTTGCTCCTGATAGATGGCAAAAAGCGTGGAATAAACCTTGTGTACTTTTTCCCAGGCATTATGTTCTTCCGTCCAAGGGAACCATTCGTCCTCGATATACCGATCCCATGCTTCGCGCACTTCGGGATGATCTGCGAGCAATTCGGTATGCGTGATGGTTTCCGGCTGGTCTGATCCTTCGTGCCAAGCGGGATTCAGGATTTGCCGAGTGATTTCCGGAAGGAGATCGGGCAAGTCGTTCTTATTGCGGAGTGAAGATCGCTTTACCCAGTCTTTGCATTGAGCTGGAACGGCTGGGAGTTCAGGTTCTCGCCGCTGTTGCACTTCCAACCATTCGTCAGGCTCATGTTCCTCATCATGTCCCCACGCCTGCGTAAAGCAACCTCGCTCATGTGGAACGTCTGATATCCAAAGAACCTTTTCGTATTCGGCGATGTCGCGAATCAGTTTCGACCGAAGCAGAGCCAGCCTTGTCAGATAATCGACAAGCCGAATCATCTTCTGGATCTCAGGTCTATCTATTTGTTGGTCGCTCAAGCAATTACCTGTCTCTATGGTTTCAAAACCTAATGGAATAGGACTCCGGCCAGTATAGTGGGCCGCCGCCAGAACGCAGGTGTAATTCGTGGTCATTAGGCCATGGGTAACCGGGACATTCAACTTTTTAGGGGTTCTTGGAACGGTCGATTCCTACTGCTGGAAGAGGGAAAACAATCTCGCCGTCGTAACTAACGGGCGACGATGCTGAATTGCGCGGAGTAGCCGAGCTGCGCGAGTAGTTGCTCGCCCGCTTAAGCAGGAGGTCATGTTGTGGAGCCGTGGAGGAATGCGGAGAGGAAAGTATGGATCAGATCTTGAACCGTGCGATGATATAGGTCAGTCCATCGGAATGATCGTCGCAGAGACTTCATTGGGTAAGAGCAGAGTGGCCGCCGCGTGTTCTGTTCGTCCGGTTGAATCGACGCGAATGACGCCATCGGTTGCGGCACGCCGTCAGGCTGAAATGGTAGCATTTATTGACCAGAGGCACTGATAGAATTCATTCTCTCCGGGAAAAGTTTCCATATACGTTTGCAGTTCGCTGAGTCTGGTAATCCGACTACGTGCGATCGTCTTGCCTGGAGAACGGCTGAAAGAGCCTACCCGGTAGGGCCATTAATCGAGGCTGAACGCATCTGACTTTTCCTCCTGTTTTTCAGCATATTTCTTACCAACCATCCTCCCCCACAATTGAGCAGCAAGAGGAGCAACAGGCGCATGTCGATCCACAGCGAGACAATGATAAGCGGTGTAATCGCTGTCCTTTTCACCGTTGTCTGTTTGCCGGGTGTCCTCACGCCGATAGGACTGCCTCTTGCCGTCTTGTACCTCCTACCCCTCGTGCTGACATCATTGTTGCGACGCCGTGAGGAACTTATCGGGCAACTGCACTTTCAGGACCTCTTGGTTCATACCTCAGGAAGGCGAAAGTGCCTGTAGGTAATTCTGCCATGTCACAGGACCCTATTTGGCAGGTCTGCGTCTATGGGTTAGCTGTCGGCCTCGTAATTGTCGTCATGTTGGGATTCCCGGCGTTGCTTGGTGAGCGTCACTGGAAGAAACCCGAACGTCGATCCGAAAGCGCGACCGGCATTCCCTATGAATCTGGTATCAGGCCGACCGGCAGCGCTCAAGTTCGCCCGCCGGTGCAATATTACTTGGTCGCCATGTTCTTCGTCATTTTCGATGTTGAGGCGGCTTTTCTGTATGCC